>URDW01000106.1 GCA_900546735.1 uncultured Oscillospiraceae bacterium | reverse complement strand
GATATAATGTCTGTATCTTTTGATATAAAATAAATTATATGTGCAGCCATTTGCTGTTTATGGAGAAAGAAATGAGCCTGTCTGAAAAAAAGCGTATTGTGGTCAAGGTCGGCACTTCTACGCTGACACACCGCTCTACCGGCAAAACCAACTTGAGCCGCATGGCAAAACTGGTGTCCGTTTTGGCCGATTTGAAAAATGCCGGGCACGAGGTCGTGCTGGTTTCTTCCGGCGCGGTCGGCATCGGCCTGGCGAAAATGATGATCAAAAACCGCCCGGACGAGATCCGCACTTTGCAGGCGGCCGCCGCCGTCGGCCAGTGTGAGCTGATGTTTCTTTACGACAAGTTCTTTTCGGAATACAGCCAGGTCGTGGCGCAGCTTCTTTGTACCATGGAGGACATTGAAAATCCCCAAAGCCGCCTGCACCTGACCGATTCGATCGAAGAACTGCTGCAAAAGGACATTGTGCCCATCATCAACGAAAACGACTCGGTTTCGGTGCACGAACTGCTGCGCGGCGACAATGACTGCCTTTCCGCGCTGCTGGCCGTTACGGTGAAGGCCGACATCCTGCTGCTTCTGACGGACACGAACGGCCTTTATGACAGCGACCCGACGATGAACCCTGACGCCCGTTTGATCGCCGAAGTAGACCACATCGACGACGCCGTTGAAAAGCTGGCCGGCGATTCACACGGCACCTCCGGCACCGGCGGCTTTGTCACCAAGATCAAAGCGGCAAAAATTGCAACGAACCGCGGCATCCCGGTCGTTGTGTTCAACGGTGCAAACCCTACAAAAATCTATAAAGTGCTTGCCGGGGAATCCGTCGGCACATATTTTAAGGCTGGTGACGAACATGACCGATTTCGAATTGAAACTCTCTGAGGCTAAAAACTTTTTGGCCGATGTGGACAGCGCACAGAAAAATGCGGCGCTTCTTCGCATCGCATCCGACCTGGTGGAACGTCAGGACGAGATCATTGAGGCCAACCGCCAGGACATTGAAGCCGGCCGCGCCGCCGGCCTGTCTGACGGGCTGATCGACCGCTTGACCCTCGGCCCGGCGCGTATTGCCGGCGTGGCCGAAGGCGTGCGTCAGGTCGCCGCGCTGGAAGATCCGTGCGGCCGCGTGCTTGAAACGGTACAGCGCCCGAACGGCCTTGTCATCAAAAAGGTCAGCGTCCCGATCGGTGTGATCGGCATCATTTACGAATCGCGCCCGAATGTTACGGCGGACGCGGCAGCGCTTTGCATCAAGTCCTCCAACGCAGTTGTGCTGCGCGGCGGCAAAGAGGCCATCCGTTCCAACATCGCCATCAGCGAGATCATGCGCGACGCGGTGGCCAAAGAGGGCTTCCCGAAAGATGTGATCTATCTGGTGCAGGACACCAGCCGTGCTTCAGCACAGAAAATGATGAAGATGAAAGGTGTGCTCGACTGCCTGATCCCGCGCGGCGGCAAGGGGCTGATCCAGTCTGTTGTGGAGAATTCCACCGTGCCGGTGATCGAGACCGGTTCGGGCAACTGCCATATCTATATTGACGCTTCGGCCGATGTGGAACAGGCTGTGAATATTGTGTTCAATGCAAAAACGCAGCGTGTCAGCGTCTGCAACGCCTGCGAAAGCCTTGTCATCCACAGCGAGATCCTGCCCAAAGTACTGCCCGGTATTGTACAAAAGCTTAAAACAAAGCAGGTGGAGGTGCGCGGCGACGAACGTGCCCGCGCCGTCTGCCCGGAACTTGTGCCGGCGACGGAGGAAGACTTCGGCACGGAGTACCTGGACTATATCATCAGTGTAAAAACGGTGGATTCGCTGGAAGAGGCGATCGACCACATCAACCGTTATTCCACCAAGCACAGCGAGGCTATTTTGACACAGAACATGGAAAATGCCGAAAAATTCATGCGCCTCGTTGACAGCTCTTCGGTTTACGTCAATGCTTCCACCCGTTTTACGGACGGCTTTGAGTTTGGCCTTGGCGCCGAGATCGGCATTTCTACGCAAAAGCTCCATGCCCGTGGCCCAATGGGCCTGCGTGAGCTGACGACCACGAAGTACCTGATTTACGGCAGCGGTCAGATCCGCGAATAATTTACAGCCAAAAGGACAGCGGCTGCAACCGGGCGCTGTCCGTCTTTTTGTGCGTAGGCTTCTGCGTTTTTTGTGTATAGCGCGGCGTAGGTGCCGGCAATACTGTAAATAAGAGTTAAGGAAGTTACTGTATGGACAAATACAAAAAACTGGCGGTCAACACCGTGATTTTTGCGATCGGTACCTTTTCGTCCAAGATCCTGTCATTTTTGCTGATGCCGTTCATCACCAAGGTGATGGGCACCGGCGAATACGGTGCGGCCGACCTGGTGCAGCAAACAGCCAACGTTTTGATCCCTGTCGTTACGCTGGCTGTCAACTCGGCGGCGTTGCGCTTTGCGCTCGACAAGGCGGCTGACAAGCGCGATGTGTTTACGACCGGCATTCGTACAACATTTGTCGGTTTTGCCATTTTTCTTGTTTTTATCCCGGTCTTTCCCCTGATCAAAGTCAATGACTTTGTTCTCGGCGATTACACACTGCTCATATATTTATTTGTGCTTGTGTCTTCCATGCGCCAGCTCTGCCAGCAGTTTGTGCGCGGCTGCGGCCATGTGCGCCTGTTTGCGATCGACGGCATTTTGGCCACGGCTACAAACCTGGGCTTTACGCTGCTTTACCTGGGCGTTTTCCACTGGGGCGTTACGGGTTACGTTATGTCGATCATCACGAGCGACGCGCTCTCCGTTTTGTTCCTGTTCTGGCGCGGTCGCCTGGCCGGCCAGATCAAGTGGAAGGGCAACAACCCGATCGTGCGCAAAAACATGCTCAAGTACTGCATTCCGCTCATCCCCACCATCATTTTGTGGTGGATCATCAACGTTTCCAACCGTTATCTTGTCACCTATTTTATTGGGCTCGACGCCAACGGCCTTTATACGGCCGCTTCCAAAATCCCGAATTTTGTCGTTATGTTCTCGTCGATTTTCATTGATGCCTGGCAGCTTTCGGCGGTGGACGAGTACGACAGCGAGGACCGTGCCAAGTTCTTTACCAACATTTTCCGCATCTATTCGGGCGGTGTGTTCACGGTGGCTTCGGCGCTGATTCTGTTTGACCAGTTCATAACCACCATCCTTGTGTCGGACAGCTACTACACCTCCTGGGAATATGTGCCGGTCTTGATCATTGCCACAACGTTCTCGTGCCTGGTAAACTTCCTGGCCAGCATCTATATGGCCGAAAAGAAATCCGTCATGAGCATGGTCACGGCTATGCTGGGTGCGGTGATGAACGTAGTCGTCAGCCTGATCCTGATCCCGCGTATCGGCACGGTCGGTGCTGCGGTCGGCACGGCCGTCAGCTTTATCACTGTGTTCGTGGCGCGTGTCATCAACACCAGAAAATATGTGAAGATCGACTTTAAATTCGGCCAGATGATCCCGCAGGTGATCATTTTGATCGTGCAGACCGTTGTGCTTTTGAAGCTGCGCTCCGGTGTGCTGATGTATGTGATCGAAGCGGCGCTCACCGTTGTAATGGTGCTTTTCAATGTGAAAATCATTCGTGAACTGGCCGAACTGCTGCTTGGCAAGGCGAAAGAACTGCTCAAAAGGAAAAAGTCCTGAGCCGTTTGCAAAAACGCTTTGTTTGGTGTATACTAAGCTTTGTTTGTATCCGGCGGATGCCGGGTGAAAAGGAGGATTTTTTATGAAAACAGCGCTGACGGTTCAGCAGGCAAAAAAACGAATTGCGGATAAACTCAGCCATTTCTTCGGCGTCTCCCCTGCAGAGGCCGATAACACCCAGTATTACAAGGCAGTCGCCATGATCCTGAAAGACATGCTTTCGGAGATGAACAGCGACTTCCGCCACACGGCCAGGGGCCAAAACAGCAAAAAGGTCTATTACCTGTGCATGGAGTTTTTGATGGGCCGTTCGCTGAAGAACAATCTTTATAATCTGCACCTGACCGAGGTGTTTGAGACGGCGCTCAAAAGCTTTGATGTGTCGCTCGATCAGCTCTATGACCTGGAGCCGGACGCCGGTCTCGGCAACGGCGGTCTCGGTCGTCTGGCCGCCTGTTATCTGGACGGTCTTGCCACTGAGGGCTACCCGTCCATGGGCTATTCCATCCGCTATGACGCCGGTATCTTTAAGCAAAAGCTTGTAGACGGCTGGCAGACCGAGCTGCCCGATTTCTGGCTGCCCGGCGGCGACGTGTGGCTCGTGCCGCGCGAAGAGCGCTCGGTCGAGGTCAAGTTTGAGGGCCATATTGAGGAATCCTGGGACGGCGACTTCCACCGCGTGGAGCACAAGGACTACAATTCCGTTATCGCCGTGCCGTACGATATGTATGTTTCCGGCTACGGAAAGGGCATTTCCCGCCTGCGCCTGTGGGCTTCCCGCAAGCCGGAGCTGGATATGCGCCTGTTCAACCAGGGGCAGTATATGCGCGCCATGGAGCAGTCGGCCATGGCCGAGGCGATCTCCAAGGTGCTTTACCCGGCCGATAATTTCCCGGAGGGCAAAAGCCTGCGCCTGCGCCAGCAGTATTTCCTGGTTTCCGCTTCCGTGCAGGATATTATCCGCCGGCATCTGGCCGAATTCGGCACGCTCGACAACCTGCCTGAAAAGGTCGCCATCCAAATCAACGACACGCACCCGACCATGGCCATTCCGGAGCTGATGCGCATCATGCTGGACGAATGTGGCTACGGCTGGGACGATGCGTGGCGCCTGGTTTCGCACACGGTCGCTTACACGAACCACACCGTTATGAAAGAGGCGCTCGAGTGCTGGAGCGAAGACCTTTACAAACGTCTGCTGCCCAGAATTTATGAGATCACAAAAGAGATCGACAACCGCTTCCGCGCCTATGTGTGGGATTCTACGCATGACGCCGCCTGTGTGGAGCGCATGGCGATCCTCAGCGGCGGCATCGTGCGCATGGCCAACCTGTGCGTGGCCGGTTCGTTCAGCGTAAACGGCGTGTCAGCCCTGCACAGTGAAATCATCAAAAAAGACGTATTCAGCGATTTTTACAACCTGACGCCTGCCAAGTTCACGAACGTGACCAACGGCATTGCCTTCCGCCGCTGGCTGTGCCAGGCCAATCCGCAGCTGACGGCGCTGATCACCGAACTGATCGGCGAGGACTTTATTACAAAAAGTGATGAACTGCAGAAGCTGCGTGCCTTTGCAGACGACAAACAGGTGCTTGCGCGCCTGAATGCCGTTAAGCGCGCCAATAAGGAGCGTTTGGCCGCGCTTATCAAAAAGAGAAACGGCGTTGCGGTCGACCCGGATTCCATCTTTGACGTGCAAGCAAAGCGTCTGCACGAGTATAAGAGGCAGCACCTGAACGCGCTGAATATTCTGGCCGAGTACCAGCGCTTAAAGGCAAACCCGTCGGCCGATTTCGTGCCGCGCACCTATATCTTTGCCTCCAAGGCTGCGCCGGGCTATTACATGGCGAAAAAAATCATTGAACTGATCGACGCGCTTGCGCACCTGATCAACAATGACCCCGATGTGCGGGATAAAATGAAAGTCGTTTTCCTCGAAAACTACAACGTCAGCCTGGCCGAAATGCTGATGCCGGCTGCTGACATTTCCGAGCAGATCTCGCTGGCCGGCACCGAAGCCTCCGGCACCGGCAACATGAAGCTGATGTTAAGCGGCGCCCTGACGCTCGGCACGCTGGACGGCGCCAATGTGGAGATCTGTGAGGCCGTCGGTGAGGAAAACATGTTCCTCTTCGGCATGAAGGCCGAAGAAGCGGCGCAGCTGAAAAATTCCGGCTACCATCCGATGAATTATCTTTATAACAACCCGGTCCTGAAATCGGCGGTCGACACGCTCGGCACCGGTGTAAACGGCAAAACATTCGGCGAAATCAGTTCGTCGCTGATGAATGTGGACCCGTACATGGTGCTGGCCGATTTTGCCGACTATCAGAACGCGCAGCAGAAATCGGCCGCGGCTTATCTGGACCGCGAGGGCTTTGCCCGCATGAGCCTGATGAACATTGCCGGCGCCGGTGTGTTCAGCGCCGACCGTTCGGTGCGCGACTATGCCGAGCGCATCTGGCACACAAAGCCGGTTCAGTTTGAAGAGGCCAAGCCGAAAAAGGCGGCTAAAAAATCTAAGTAATTATAAAACCGCATCGCAAGATGCGGTTTTTCAAGGAGAAAATGCCCGAAGTTTTTTCGAGCATTTTTCTTGTAGGTGTTCGTTATGGAAATTTTTAACGCAAGGGATACGCAGTACAAGTCGGCCGTCCGCGCTGTCTGTACGTTTGAATCTGTAAAGTTCAAAATCGTTCTGCCGCGCAGTCTCGGCTGCAGCGGCGCGCGCCTTGTCGTCACAAAAGAGGGCGAAACGCCGGTCGGCTACGGCATGTTCTGGGCCGGCATGCACGGCGAATTCCATGAAAACTGGGACCTGCACTTTTCTGCCACAACGCCCGGCCTTTATTTTTACCATTTTGAACTGGATACGCCGTGGGGCCCGCACCGCATTCAAAACGGCGGGCGCGGTCTCGGCACGTTCAGCGAGGGCAGCGACTTTGTGCAGGTCGTTTACGACAGCGCGTTTGACACGCCTGATTTTATCAGGGGCGGCGTGATCTACCAGATCTTTCCGGACCGTTTCTTTTGCAGCGGCAAAAAGAAGCGCGGCGTAGACCCAACGCGTGTGATGCGGCGCTGGGGGGAGATGCCGTTTTGGCGCGAGGAGCAGATGAATGGCCTTTGGAACAACGACTACTTTGGCGGCGATCTCAAGGGCATTGAGCAAAAGCTCGGTTACTTAAAATCACTCGGCGTAACGTGCATCTACTTAAACCCCATTTTCGAAGCGCATTCCAACCACCGCTATGACACGGCGGATTATCTGCGCATCGATCCGCTGCTCGGCGACGAGGCGGATTTTAAAAGCCTTTGCAAAAAGGCGGCTTCCCTGGGGATCGCCGTGATTCTCGACGGCGTATTTTCCCACACCGGCTGCGACAGCCGCTATTTCAATATGTACGGCCACTACGACACCATCGGCGCTTACAACAGCAAAGAAAGCCCGTATTATTCCTGGTACAAATTTCGCAGCTATCCGGATGACTATGTGTCCTGGTGGGGCATTCGTCTTTTGCCGGAGGTCAATGAAGAGGAGGCGTCTTACCGCGATTTTATCTGCAGTCAAAACGGCGTTGTCCGTAAATGGCTGCGCCTTGGCGCTTCCGGCTGGCGGCTC
>URDW01000105.1 GCA_900546735.1 uncultured Oscillospiraceae bacterium | reverse complement strand
TGCGGTTTTTGCGCTTTTTGTCTTTTGCTCGGGGGCAGTACCGCTGTACGGCACCACCTCGCAAAATACAAAATCCAGCTCGCCTTTTTGGCAGCCTCTCAGCGTGTCGGACTGTATATTTTATTGCCGTTATACCTTTTTCGACACGCTGACAGCAGTGCAATACGCACTGCTGTTTTTATGTGTTTTTATTAAATTCCCTTTTGCGCATCGGTACAGAACCTCAGCGCACAGCGCTCTTCGATCGAAAAGGCCTTGAAGTAGGCTTCTTCCAGCGGGATCCACTTGCTTTTGAAAACGGTAAGCGCTTCGGGGCCGTTGCGCTTTTCAATGCGCGCCAGCCGCGTTTCCAGGCCGGCGGTCAGAAAAATGTGCAGGTCATAGGCGCCCCAAAGGTCCGGGTGGCAGCTGTAGGCGCCCTCGGTCACCACCAGCGGCGCCGGGGCAATGGGCACGGCCGGTTCCAACTGCTGCTTGCGGCAGTCCCAGCGGAGGTATGCGGCTGCCTCACCTCGGCAAAGCGGCCGCAGCACCTCTTGCCAAAAACGCTCGCGGTCCACATTGCCGCCCGGCTCCTGCAGCCGCTCCTTTGTGCGGGCATTTGGCTGCAGGTAAAAATCGTCCATGTGCAGCACGGTGCAGCCGGTCTTTTCCTGCAGGCATTCGGCCAAAAGCGACTTGCCGGCCGCGCAGCGCCCGTCTATGGCGATGCGCAGCGGTGTTTTGGCGGCAAAGTCGGTGCGCAGCGTTTCTAAAATGCACGCGGCCGCCTGTTCGATCACTTTAAACATGCGATTTGTGCCGGTTCGGGTCGTGGCGTTTAAACGGAACAAGCCCGGTGCGGTGCAGCGCCAGCATAATGGCGGGGATCAAAATTAGCTGCAAAATGATGCCCGGAACGGCGTTTAAAAACGCGCCGGCAAAAAACGCCTGCCAGGTAAAGCTGTCGCCCGAAAGGCCAAGCAAAATCACCTCGGTCACGCCCCACACGGCGCGCCCGGCCAGCATGGCAATGATCAGGCAGCGGTACAGCGCCACCACGCACTGCCATTTGGAAATGGCGTAAAGCAGCCCGGCTACAATGCCGTAAGTCATCAGCTCCAGCGACATGGCCAGCCCGGTCGGGTAAAGCACCGGCATGCCGAAAATAACGTAGCGCAGAAGCGGCGTGACAAAGCCGATCACGCCGCCGTACTGCCAGCCGCAGATCAGGCCGCACAAAAACACCGGCAGGTGCATCGGCAGCAGCATGTTGCCGATCTGCGGGATCTGGCCGGTCAAAAGCGGCAGCACCAGCCCCAGCGCCAGAAACATGGCCGACAGGGTCAGGTTTTTGGTCATGTCTTTTACAGTCGTTTTCTTGTCTTTTTTGATCGTTTCTTTCTTCATTTGGTCACCTCTTGCGTTTTATCGGCCGAAATATGCGCAAATCTTTTGCATGCGCGCCGACTGGTGCACATGAAACGGACAGCGCCGGTCGCAGTGGCCGCAGCCGATGCAGTTGCCGGCCTGCTTTGTCAGGTGCAGGTAGTGGTCCTTGGCCAGCGTGTCACCGGCGTTTGCCAGGTCAAAATATTTGTTGATAAGCCCAATGTCGAGCCCGGCCGGGCACGGTGCGCAGTGGTTGCAGTACACGCACACGCCGTCGGCCTTTGCCGGTTCAAATTCGGCCAAAACAGAGTAATCTTTGTCAGCCGCCGGCGCGTCAAAAAAGCCCAAAATCCGTTTTAGATCCTCGCGGTTTCGCACGCCCGGCAAAACGGTCAGCACGCCCGGCGTGTCCAGTGCGTACTGCAGGCACTGGTATTCGCTCAGCGCTTTGCCGAACGGCGAAGTCTTCGCGTCCAGCAGCTGGCCGCCGGCAAAAGCTTTCATAACGGAAATGCCGACGCCTTCTGCGCTGCAGCGGCGGTAAAGTGCGCGCCGCCGGGCCGTGGCGCCAATGCCGTAGTCGCCGCGGCTGTAGTCGTAGGCCGGGTTGATGCTGAACATCACCATGTCGAGCAGGCCGGTGTCCAGCATTTTTTCCACGATTTCCGGCGTGTGCGACGACATGCCGATGCGGTGCACGGCGCCGCTTTTTTGCAGTTCTTTTATGTAGTCCAAAATACCGCCGTTCAGCACGGCCTGCAGATCTTCCTCTTCATCGATGCAGTGAATAAAGCCAAAGTCGATGTAGTCGGTTTGCAGCATTTTCAGCTGCCAGTCCACAGAACGCTTGATCTCGTCCGGCTCCAGCGTCCAGCCGTATTTGCCGCTGCGGTAGTCGGCGCCGAAATGCACCTGGAAGAAAACTTTTTCACGCGCACCGGCCACAGCGCGGCCATAGGCGGCAAACGGCGAGGCGTCGCCGGCGGCCATGTCAAAGTAATTGATGCCGTTTTCAAGTGCCATGGTGATGGTGGCTTCGGTCTCTTTTGCACCGGCCGGGCCGAGCGAACTGCTGCCCAGTCCGAATACGCTGATTTTTTCATCGCCTTTCGGCAGTTTGCGGTATTCCATAGGATTTCCTTTCGCGCGTGTTTACGGCTCAGCCCTGCTGCAGCATTTTGGCAAAGTCCGCCATCGCTTTTGAAATTTTGATCTGCTGCGGGCAAACGGCTTCGCAGCTGCCACAGCCGATGCAGGCCGAGGGCTGTTTGTCCTGCGGCAGGGCCGAAAGCGCCATCGGCGCCAAAAAGCCGCCGTCCGAGAAGTTGTGTTCGTTGTAAAGCGCCAGCAGGTCCGGAATGGGCAGGCCCTGCGGGCAGTGGCTCGTGCAGTAGTGGCAGGCCGTGCAGGGCAGCACTTTTTTGTTGAGCATCTGGTCGGCAATGTCCATCAGCGCCGCCATTTCCTCCGCATTCAGCGGCTTGTCGCTTTCAAAGGTGGCAATGTTCTCCTGCAGCTGCGCCATGTTCGACATGCCCGAAAGCGTTACGGTCACGTCCGGAATGCTCTGCAAAAAGCGAAATGCCCAGGCCGGCACTTTTTCGTCCGGGCGCATAGCCGTCAGCCTGGCGGCAAGCCCTTCGGGCAGGTTCGCAAGCCGGCCGCCGCGCAGCGGCTCCATCACCCACACCGGAATGCCGTATTCCTGCAAAAGCTCCACTTTTGCCTTGGCGTCCTGGAACGTCCAGTCCAGGTAATTCAGCTGGATCTGGCAAAACTCCATGTCTTTGCCGTAGGCCTCTAAAAAGCGTTTCATAACGGGCAGCGCGCCGTGCGCCGAAAAGCCCAGGTGGCGGATTCGCCCGGCTTTCTTCTGCTGCATCAGGTAGTCGTAAGTGCCGTACTTCGGGTCCAGGTATGCGTCAATGTTCATTTCGCACACGTTGTGGAACAGGTAAAAGTCAAAGTAGTCTACGCCGCATTTTTTTAGCTGCGCTTCAAAAATCTCTTCCACCTTGCCCATGTTCGCCAGGTCATAGCCCGGAAATTTGGTGGCCAGGTAAAAGCTTTGGCGGTCGTGGCGTGCCAGGGCTTTGCCCATCACCAGCTCAGAATTGCCGCCGTGGTAGCCCCATGCCGTGTCGTAGTAGTTCACGCCGTGCGCCATGGCGTAGTCCACCATCTGCATCGCGGCCGCCTCGTCGATTTTGTTGTCGTCGCCGTCTACAACGGGCAGGCGCATGGCGCCCAGACCCAGGGCGGAAAGCTTCAGGTCCTGAAATGGTTTGTAGATCATCAAAAACACTCCTTTTGCCGTCTTTTCTGTATTTTTGCGGTTTTGCGTGCCGCTTTTCACTTTGTATTTTACTACATAAAGCTGACTTCAAGTCAATAGGTTTGCCGAACTTTTTAAACTTTATTTGTATTTTTTTGCGCGCCTTTGGTGCTTTTTTCAAATGCCCCGTGCTTTTTGCACGGGACATTTTTTGTGCGCGAAAAAACAAGGCTCCTTTGCAGATGCGTCTCGCGAAATAAACATGCCCTTTTTTGCAGGCATGTTCGCGAAAAAAACACGGCCTGTTTTGAGGGGCACGCGCGGAACTTTACAAGGAACTGTTCCGCACCACTGCCGCTCTATACATGTCCGTACAGACGCATCATAATGAGAAAGGAGTCGAACGATGAGGGAGGTCTTTACACAGATGGATCCGAACAAGATCCAAAGCGAGGATCTGCGCGATACATATCGTGAAATTGCCAATCTGCTCGGCGTAAAAGCGGCCATGACTTTGCACATGGCATTCCGCGGCCAGCAGGTCACGTTCCCGGTAAATTTCTTTACAAGCGATTTTATTGCCAAAAAGATCACCGAGGAATACGGCCAGAAAACGGTGAAGCAGCTTGCTACCAAGTACGGCTACAGCGAAAAATGGATCCGTACCATTCTGAAAAAAGCACAGGCGAAAAAGAAATCATAAAGCGTTTTGCCAATGGTGCTTCGCGTAAGTGCGCAAAGCCGCCTGAACGGGAGAGCGTATTGAAACGCCTGCGCCAGCTTCAGGTAGAGGGCAAGCAAAGAAACCAACCGAGACAGAGAAAGAAATCCTTTGACAGAGACAGCCGATAGGCGCGAAAAACCGCCGCTATGGTATTACCCATACGGCGGCTTACATAGTTTGATTAGTGTTCCCGCTTTTGAATAACGGTTATCTGTAAATCCTTTGCGTTGATAAGTGTTTCCTGCTTGCATTTAGGGCAGTAGAGGGGAAAATTCTTTAATTCGGTATCTTCTCGTAATTGAAGGCGTGTTTTACTTTTACAGATAGGGCATAATAGCCATTCTATTCTCATTTTGATTTTTTATCAAAGGCGTTGGTAATTGCAACGATAGCAGGAAATATTACTGCCGCAACAACCCAAATTACCCAACTCTGCCCCCAATTATTTGATGATAGACTGTATCCTAAATAAATTGCTGTTGCAATTACCCAATATGCGATATATATAGCATCAGCAATAGACGGTTTTTCCTTGTTTTCTTTAGAATATTCGCCTTCCTGCAAAAGTTTTTCATAGCTCGCCCATATAATCCCCGTCTTGATAAAACAAATTACACCTACGCCTGCAATGAGAAAGGAAAGGGAAAGCATAATCATTAGAAATAGGTCGTTATCAGCGTCAATTATTTCTCCAGTAAAAAGAGGAATTAAGGCAGTAATACACAAACAAGTTCCTGCAATATTATTCTTTGTGTGCAAATCTTTGTATTTTGCTTTGCGTTCTTTAACCATTCCACTCACGCCATACTCGGTTTCAAACTTTTCTTTTTCCAAATATGCAAAGGGAGCGGTTTTGCTACCACTTGATATAAACATTACGGCGGCTATTGCTACAAAAATAATAAGAGCAATCATTCCAATTCCACCTGCAATATCTTCGCTCAAGCCGCCTGACGTACTTTCACTAATTGCACCCAATATCAAAAGAGCTATCGGAGATAAGATACACAAAAAAGCAGCATACGCTATTGTTTTAGCTGTCCTTGATTTTACAGAGAGAAAAGCATTTGCTTCCTCCATAGAGACACGCTTTAATGACGGCATATCATTGGACGAGTTGATATGCTCTGCTTGCTCAATTTCGTCTTTAAGTAAATAATCTGTACTTACTCCGAATAGTTCGGAAAGGCGTATCATTTTATCAAGGTCAGGAACAGATTGTGCTCCCTCCCATTTTGAAACAGATTGTCGTGTTACATTCATTTGTTCGGCTAACTCCTCTTGTGACCAGCCTGCTTTTTTTCGTAACAAAATAAGTTTATCGGCAAAAATCATAATTTTGTCCTCCTGTTAATGTGATTGTTATATTTATTTTAGCGATTGATAAAGTTGCTAACCACCAATCAGCACTATTCAATATGTCAACTGGCAGTTGCAACTGTCCAAAATCCTTTTTTACTTCTCGTTGTTCTTCTTTCTCCTATCTATCGGTTTCTTTGCATCTTTTGGTATGAGCCATACTCTGCTTAAACGTACAACACCCTCAATCCTGTTTTCAGAACATAGTGTCTGTATTCTTCGTTCTGAAATATCCCATTTAGTTGCAGCTTCCTGTACCGTCATATATTCAAACATAACAAACCTCCACATTATTAGTAGATATATTATACTCGGTCAAACGAACAATAGCAAGAAACGAATCGTGAGCACCACCACCCAAAAGAACAGCGGCAGAGATTTCTCCCTGCCGCCTTTGCCTTATGCAAAAATAATCTTCCTCTCCACAATCTCCCTTGCACACGCCCGTATGTTATTGAGCCGCCCTGTCCATTCTAAGGCGTTTTCTGCCTTTAACTGTTCCATAATACCTTGTGCCTGTTTCATCTGCTCTACCAACCGAAAGAACATCTCCTCCGTCTGCTTATCAATGTCGGCAAGGTAAGCGTTCAGCCTGCCGCTTGTGAGCAGATTAAGGTATGTAATCCTGCGGTATTCTTTCAAATACTGCAAGTGTCGCTGTCCCCATAAGCCGATAGGCTGTTCTTTTTCGGCTGGTAAAATAAGACAAGGAATATAATAATCTCCTTGCAGTTCATACCACAGATCATTTTTATCATCGTAAATATACTTGTCCATTGAAAAATCCTCCATTATAATATATTCGCACATACATCACAGTTCTCCGATTGCCACACTTATGTTTATTCTTGTTATGAGATTTTCTTGCCCTTGCATTTGCCCTTATGAGCAATGAGGGAAAGAGTAAACTTGTGTGTGACCGTATAAAGAGATAAGGCGAACACATTGCGATAAATCCTTTATTTTCAAGGCTTTTGGAGGATTTTATTAAAACACTGTAACCTCTGTTGAGAGGTCATAATTTACTGATATTCAAATTGGAATTTAGGCAGCTGCCCAAGGGTTTTATGAGCAGCTGTCTTTTTATTGTTTGCCGCTCTTTTTGTTCTGCTCCTTACATAACATTTTATAACGGGATGTTTTCTTTAAAACGTTCTCGTGCCTATACCTTAACCGCCCTCTTTTTTCCCCACCAACACCAAAAGCCCCGCCAAGCAGCCACATCAATGGCCGCCCGGCGGGGCTTTCAACTTTAATATTTACTCTGTCAACGTCAATGCAATGGACAGGTCCTTCAGCTGCTGCGGGTCAACAATATCCGGTGCGCCAGACATCGGCTCGCCTGCGTTCTGCACCTTCGGGAATGCGATGACATCGGTGATGGAATCCTTCTTCAGCATCAGCATTACCATGCGGTCCAGGCCGTAAGCCATGCCGCCGTGCGGGGGTGCGCCGAACTTGTAGGCATCCATCAGGAAGCCAAAGCTCTCGCGAGCCTTTTCCTCGGTAAAGCCCAGGGCCTTGAACATGCGGTCCTGCAAAGCGGGGTCATTGATACGCATAGAACCTG
>URDW01000104.1 GCA_900546735.1 uncultured Oscillospiraceae bacterium | reverse complement strand
GGAGAAGTACTCAAGTTTGTGACGAGGCGCCCATGCTAAGGGTGTAGGTCGGGAAACCGGCGCGAGGGTTCGAATCCCTCCTTCTCCGCCATATATATGAAGGCGTAGCTCAGTTGGTTAGAGTACCTGCTTGACATGCAGGGGGTCGGTGGTTCAAGTCCACTCGTCTTCACCATAAGCGGCACACAAATGTGCCGCTTTTTTGCGTTTTTATTTGTAAAATGTTAATAAACACCCTTAAGAGCAGAAAAGCTGCTCTTAAGGGTGTTTTTGAGATAATATTCTCATTTACATTTTTTTGCAAAGAAAAACAGGAAGTATCAACCCATTACACTATCTTTTCTTCCTGTTTCCCGCACACACTGGACAACCACAGCCAGTTAAATTTCGGCTTTTGATTTGTGCTTCCCACTCGTAACCACATTTAGAACATTTCCACCACACTTTTTTATGACTATTTGGGCTTATTTGATTTGGAGTAAGATTTTGATTCTTTGCATAGTTCCACTCTTGCGCAAGGCTCGGATTCAAAGTAGCCAAATCGTTTATACCATTAATTATTTTCCGACCTGCACAGACTGGACATTTCCTACCACTAACACGATTCGCTATCGTAGACTGATAAATATGTCCTTTAGGGCAAGTCCACCATACTTTTCGGCTCGACCCTTTTGTTACATCATCCGGCCGCAAATCTCCATTCAACTCAAAATTCCACTCAGTCACCAAATCAGGATGTGTCTTAACGAGCGATCCTTCGCGAAGTATTCTATTCCGATTTCGAGTCGCAGAGCGTTTTTCCAGTGAACAAATTGGACAACCTTTCCCAAATACACGGTTCGAAACTGTGGCAGAATATTCATGTCCCTTCGGGCATATCCACCATACTTTTTTATGAGAGCCTTTTGTAATTTTTTGGGGAGTTAAAATTCCGTTTTTCGTCGGATGCCATTCTTGGCATAATTGGGGGTGTGTTGTAGCCAGGTCATTATATCCAGTTAACAGTTGATGTCCAGAACAAATGGGGCAACCATTGCCACGGCGACGGTTATCTACACTAGCTCGCCACTCGTGACCACATTTGCCCAACCACCAAACAACTTTTGCACTAGAAAAGCTGATTTTATCTGGCGTCAAATATCCGTTTTTCTCTGGATGCCACTCTTTTGCTAATACAGGATTTCGTGCCGCTAGACTATTTTCTTTTTCACTTTCTATGTACTGAGCATAGATAGCAGTGGAATCTCTTGTAATATTAAAATCTACTGGCAATCGCTGACCCGTTAGACAATAAATTTTATCAGACAGGGTGATCAACACTTCTTCTAAATAGCTATAGTTTGCAGCGTACTTGCAAAAAATCACATTCTCGGCTTCTGTTGGTGGTAAATGATCTTTATATTCTTTTACGCGCAGCAAAGTAATTCCTGCATTGTGAATTACCTTATCCTTTTTCAGCTCCTTTTTCCGACTTTCCGAATTATTATGAAAGAAATAGCCGTCGTATTCTATACCTACCTTCAGCTCAGGAAGATATATATCAATCTCGGTTTTTCCATTCAACAGATAACGACTAACAGCGGGAGTATGTTTCCCAAGATAGAAGAAAATAGCTTGCTCAGGAAAGCTAGTTTTCTGTTCTTTATCACAAATAGGGCAACCTGTTCCATGGTTTCTGTTTGCTACTGTAGCCTGGTATTCATGCCCCTTAGGACATAGCCACCATACTTTAAGCCTTGAGCTTCCCGTTGTCACTTGACTAGGCAGAAGATTTCCGTTTTTGGTTGGATGCCATTCTTTAGCGAGGTTGGGGTTTTTAGTTAATAGGTCATTATAACCTTCCAAAACTCTCTGCCCACAGCAAAACGGACATTGACCACCATTTGCAATAGATGTGACTGAAGCCATCCACTCATGGCCGAGAGAGCATTTCCACCATACTTTTTTATTAGAACCTGGTGTCACATCGGCTGGAGTAATATCTATATTTTTTTCATAGTCCCAGTAGGTCAATAGATCAGGGCGCACAGATTTTACACTATTAAGGCTTGTTGCTACTTTGTTTTTGCAAGCAGGGCAACCGCTTCTTCGTATTGTTCTATGAGACACGGATGTACGCCATCTGTAACCGCACACAGAACACTTCCACCACACCTTTGTGGATGAATTGGGTGTTATCGTGCTGGGAGACATCATATTTTTAACGTAATCCCATTCTGCTAACAATTCTGGATATTTGTCAGCAAAAGAACCTGAAACCCTAATAAGATTTAAAACTTTAGTTTGACCTTGCCTTTTCAGAGAACAAACCGGACACCCTTTACCGGCAGAACGATTAGAGACGGATGTTTCCCATTCGTGACCACATTGAGAGCATTTCCACCAAATATTTTTATGAGAATGTGCAGTCACGGCTTGTGGCGTTAGTGGACTGTTTTTTGTCGGATGCCATTCTGTTGCAATGTCGGGATTGCAAGTCAGCAAATCATTGTATCCAGCTAAAACCTGCCTTCCAGCACAGACGGGACACCCCTGCCCTTTACTTCTATTATTAGGCGATGCTTGCCATACATGGCCCTTTTTGCATTTCCAGAAGACTTTCTTCGTAGAGCCCTTGGTAATGGCATCAGGTGAATATCCTGCTGCTGAATTTGTTTCCCAATCCCATTCATTCATCAACTTTTTATCATCAACTATATAGGATTTACTACTCATTTGATATACCTACCGCTGTTTTTTGTTCTATCTAATTGTACACATAAACATCCAAATCGTCAAATACAATATAGCAGTAAATAAGATACATATAAGTCTTTTTCCAAACTTTATAAGTACACCCGCTGCACACATAATGCACAGCGGGTGTTGTTTATTTTCAATTTATAGAGGGAGTAAAAGTAAGCAGGGTCGCATCGTCCACATAAGAGGAGGTCAGTTCGGCAGAGCCGGTGAAATCGTCGTAATCGATCATCACATAGTTGCCGCCGCTTTGCAGGTCGAGCGTCATGGAAAACGAGCCGTCCGCTTTGAGCGGAATTTCAAACTTTTCCTTATTGATGCGCACGATGACGGTGGCCGAGCCTTCATGAATGCGGATCTTGCCCGAGACGAACAGCTGACCCGAGCGGATGCGCCCGCCGCCGAAAATCACGTCGCGTCCCGAATCATCACGGCAGTGCGCCGTGTATTCGCCGGAGAACGCATCGGTTTCCACTGTGCGTTCCCCGATCAGATCGGCGTCGGATGTGATCTGGCTGCGGCCGAGCGCCGCTGCCGTTTTGTCGAGCCAGGTATAGACCGCGCTGCCGGAAACGGCGGAACAGGCGGTGAAAGAAAACAGCAAAACACCGGCCAGAAAAAGAGCCATTAGCTTTTTCATTCGTCTTCCTCCCCGCTGCTGACGATTTTATAATACGCACCGGAGGTCACGCGGTAAACGACCATGTAAAGCAGGGCGAACACCAGGAAGCAGCAGACGGTAGAGAGCAAAAGCAGGTGCATGTTCTGGAAGCCCAATAAAGAGATGGTGCGGTTGATGAGCGGGAAGTTGAACGCCAGGTGCGTACCGGCCAGAAGCAGCGGCGCAAAAAAGACGGTCAGCATTTGGGAATTGATACTCTTTTTGATCTCGCGCTTTGTCATGCCGACTTTCTGCATAATGTCAAAGCGCGCCTGATCCTCGTAGCCCTCGGAAAGCTGCTTGTAATACATAATCAGCACGGCCGCGCAGATAAATACGATGCCAAGCAGGATGCCCAGGAAAAACAGCCCGCCGTAAAGCGCCAGAAAGCTGGTGCGTGTGCCGGCCGCACAGTCTATGCTAAGCGTCTGTATGCCTATGTCCTGCGCAATATCGGGGCTTTGCAATGACGCATTTTTGGTCAGAGCATCGTTGATATCCATCTGCACCGCATCCTCTGCCGAAACGTCAAAACCATACAGGTAATGCAGATAATAACCCGGGTCCTCTTCCACGACTTCCAGCTGTGACAGCGCCGCGACATAGGTGTCGAAATCCGGGGTGAACACATAAACAGACTGCGTTACCATGGCCATGTCGGCGCCGTAGCAGATGAAATCGTCTGTTTTACCCATGATCTGCAGCTGCGGCATACCGGCAACAGACAGCGTGTCATAGTTATAAGAATTGGACTTCGGTTCATAGATCAGCGCCTGCCCCGGGGCAAGCGTTTCCTTCTGCCCCATCACGCGGTTATAATCCTCCAGCGGTACAAGGTACACCACAAAGCCATTTACCGGGTAGCCGCTGCCCTGCAGCACCTCATATTCCCCGTTTTCATTCTGGCCGATGTTAAACGCCGCCATACGGAAATCGGCCTTGCTTTCCATCGTCTGGTCACTTGCATCAACCGCATCTTTGGCCGCAGAATCCACCAGCGTATAAAGCCGGTCAGAGTAAGCATCCGGTGAAGAAACCTCCACATCTACCGTGATATTGCGCGGGTAGAGGGTGCGCATGCCGTCTTCCATACCGAAATACAGGCAGACTGTGCACGAGACCATGACCAGCACCATGGTGCTCAAAATGCAGATGGAGGCCAGGCCGGCGCCGTTGCGCTTCATGCGGTAGGCCATGGTGGACACAGAAACGAAATGGTTGGTTTTATAGTAATAGCGCTTGTTTTTCTGCAGCGCCTTGCACAGCGCCACCGAGCCGGCGATAAACAGCAGATAGGTGCCGAGAATAACCATAATGACCGCGATAAAATAGGCATAGATGGCCGCCATCGGCTCTTTGATCATAACAGCAATGACATACGCGCCGCCGAGGAGCAGCACGCCCACGAGCGCCATAAACCAGTTGGCTTTCGGCGGTTTTTCGCCGGTGCTTTCGCTTTTGAGCAGCTCGACCGGGTTGGTCATATGGATCTGACGAAGCGAGTTTAAAAGGATCAGAAAAAAGATAGCTGCAAAAAGAACAGCCGTAGTAGCGATCGACTGCGCATTAATCGTAAATGTAAAGGCCGCGTCCGTTTCCAGAATATTGACCATCAGCAGCTCTGCCAGTTTGGAAAACAGGATGCCGCCGGCCAGGCCGCCCACCAGGGCAAACGCCAGAAGGATGAGCGACTCCCAGATCAGGACACGGGAAAGGTTGCCCTTGTCCATGCCGAGAATGTTGTAAAGGCCGAATTCCTTTTTGCGCCGGCGGATCAGAAACGAGTTGGTGTAAAAAAGGATCAGCAGTGCGAACACACCGAGCACGACCGTGCCGAGCGTTAAAATCAGCTGCATGGTACTGCCGCCGGCAACGCTTTGCAGCACACTGCCTTTCGACAGGAACGAAACGATATAGAACATGGCGACCGTGCCGACGCAGGTCAAAATATACGGGACGTAGAGCTTTTTGTTTTTGCGGATGCCGTCCCAGGCAAGCCGCAGGTAAAACGCGCGCTTCATAAAACGTCACCGCCCGTTGCCAGCATCGTAAGCGTGTCGGAGATCTTCTGATAAAACTGCTCGTCGGTGCAGCCGCCGCGGTAAAGCTGGTGGAAGACCTCGCCGTCTTTAATAAACAGCACGCGCCCGGCGTGGCTGGCCGCTTTCACAGAGTGCGTGACCATCACGATCGTATGGCCGGCCTGATTGATCGTTTCAAACAGGCGCAGCAGCTCGTCGGTCGCCTTAGAATCGAGCGCGCCGGTCGGTTCATCAGCCAGAATAATTTTCGGATCGGTAATGATCGCGCGGGCAACGGCGACACGCTGCTTCTGACCGCCGGAGATCTCGTAGGGGTATTTTTTTAACAGATCGGTAATGCCGAGCGTTTCGGCGATCGGCGGCAGCAGACGGTGCATTTCCTCATACGACTTGCCGGCCAGCACCAGCGGCAGGTAAATATTGTCCTCTACCGAAAACGTGTCCAGCAAGCTGAAATCCTGAAACACAAAGCCGATGTTGTCGCGGCGGAAGGCCGCAATGTCCTTTTCACGGATGGACGAAACGTCCTTACCGGCCAGCATCACCTGGCCGGAGGTCGGCCGGTCGAGCGCGGCTAAAATGTTTAAAAGGGTCGTTTTGCCGGCGCCGGACTCGCCCATGATGGCCACATATTCGCCCTGCTCTACACTGAACGTGACGTTGCGCAGCGCCATGACCTGGTTGCCGCCGAAACGGGTGGAATAGATTTTTTTAAGTGCATTGACTTGCAGAATACTCATTGTGCATTTCTCCTTTCCTGCAGCTCCAAGTATAGCAAGAAAGGGAAACGCAAGACCATCGATTTGCCTTACATTTCCCCCGTAACTTCTTACACTTTTGTAAGAAGTGATCTTTACTCGATTTCCAGATTGTCGCGGCGCAAGGTCAGGTACACAGCCGTACCCTGCCCCGGCACAGATGTAACGCGGATCGCATGGTGCAGATTTTGGCAAATGCGCTTGCAAAGGTACAGCCCAAGGCCGCTTGCGCGCTTGTCGGTGCGGCCGTTCAGGCCGGTGTAACCGCGTTCAAAAACGCGCGGCAGATCACCGGGCGCAATGCCGATGCCGGTGTCCTGCAGCACCAGCACGCCGTCCTGATCGAGCGTGACCGTGATGACGCCGCCTGCCGGCGTATACTTTACGGCGTTTGAAAGCAGCTGCTCGATCACAAAAAGCAGCCACTTTTCATCCGTCAGAACCGGCTCGTGCACGGGCGTGTAATGGAGCGTCAGCTTTTTGGAAATAAACTGCCCCGAAAAGCGGCGAAACGCCTGGCGAAGTATTTTGTCGAGATCCACTTCAGCGATCACAAAATCGGTCGTGTCGCTATCCAGGCGCAGATAGCAAAGCACCATTTCAACATACTGCTCAATGCGGAACAAATCGTCGCGGATGCTGCGCGCAAGCGGCGAGTCCTCATTTTGCAAAGTCAGGCGCATGGAGGCGATCGGCGTTTTGATCTGGTGCACCCAGACGGTGTAATATTCGATCATATCCGCATACCTGCGGTCAGACTGCGTAGCCAAAAAACGCTGCTCGTCCTTCAGGTGCAAAATGATTTTCTGGTAATCCTCGTCATCCTGCGAAACGGCGGACGGCAGCGAATCGATCAGCTGTGCCGAAAGATGCGCCAGTTTTTCCAGCTTTTCATGGCGTTTTTTGGCTTTCAGAAAGTCATAAACCAGTATAGCCGCGCCGGCTGCAGCGCACAAAACGGCCGGATAGACCACGGCGCCGACCGGCAGATCGTAAAGCAAAAACGTGACCAAAAAGATGAGCACGAACAGCAAAAACACGATGATCTCCAGGCGCCGTTTTTTTAAATAGTTGAAAAAGAATCGCATAAATCCCCTACTCCACAATATCTGTCTCTTATACACATCTGACGCTGCCGACGACTTAATAGGTGTAG
>URDW01000103.1 GCA_900546735.1 uncultured Oscillospiraceae bacterium | reverse complement strand
TTGCTGCCGGGCAGGGGCTTTTGGTGCCGACCGGCATCCGCGCAAAGATGGCGCCCGGCTGGGTGCTGCAGGTCTTTCCGCGCAGCGGCCTTGGCTTTAAGCACCGCCTGCAGCTGGACAACACCGTGGGTATTATCGACAGCGATTACTACGCCTCCTCCAACGAAGGGCACATTATGATCAAGCTGACGTGCGACGCCAAAGACAGCGGCCACACCTGCACCGTGGAACAGGGCGCAGGCTTTGCGCAGGGCATCTTTTTACCCTACGGCCTGGCGGAAGAGGACGAGGTGAGCGCCGTGCGCGACGGCGGCTTCGGTTCGACCACAAAATAAACCAAAACAGCAAAAGCGCAAAAAAATACCCGGTCCTTTGACCGGGTATTAATTTTTACGCCAGCCGGCAGTCACTGTGCATAGTACTTTGCCTGTGCGTTCCAAAGGCAGCTGTATTCGCCGGCCTGCTCCAGCAGCGCATCATGCGTGCCGTACTCACAAAGCTGCCCGTTTTTAAACACCGCAATGCGGTCACAAAAACGGCAGGATGACAGCCGGTGTGAAATGTAAATGGCCGTTTTGCCCTCTACAAAGTTATTGAACCGGTTGTAGACATGGTTTTCCGCCACCGGGTCGAGCGCGGCAGTCGGTTCGTCAAGGATCACGACCGGCGCATCCTTATAAAGCGCGCGGGCAAGCGCCAGCTTCTGCGCCTCGCCGCCCGAAATTTCCACGCCTTCTTTGCGGATGTCTTTATAAAGGTATGTCTTTTCCCGCTCCGGCATAGACAAAACGCGGTCATAAATATCGGCCTCGCGCAGCACCTTTTCCAGCTGCTCGTTATCGGGTTCTGCGCCGCAGGTAACGTTTTCATCAAGCGCCAGGGCAAACAGCTTGAAATCCTGAAAAACAACGGCAAACAGCTTTTCACAGCATGCCCGGGTCAGTTCCTGGATGTTGACGCCGTTGATGAGGATCTCTCCGCTTTTTACATCGTACAGGCGGCACAAAAGCTTGATGAACGTCGTCTTTCCGCTGCCGTTGCGGCCGACCACGGCCAGACGGCTGCCCGCATCCACTTTCAGCGAAATATCTTTCAGCGTATCCGCATCGGCCGACGGGTAGCGGAAATACACATGCTTAAACTCAATTCGGATGTTTTGCAGATCCACTTCGCGCGTGCCGTAGGTCATCGTGTCCGGCGTGTCAATAATTTTAAAATAATATTCCAGATTCGGGCGCAGCTCGCTCGACTTGCCAAGCGTTGCGGCAATGGAGGAAATGCCGTTGACTACCTGAATAAACGAACCGGCATAGCGCACAAGCGCATCTACCGAGAAAAGCCCCAAAAGCCCCTTGACACCAATGAACAAATAAACTCCAAGGCCGACCAGCGCACCGACGATCGCAATATACGAACTGGAGACGGCCGATTTGTTGGCAAAAGCCGAAAGGATCTTTGCCCCCTTTGTCAGCAGCGAATCGGCGGCCTCTTTTTCGATCAGCGGCCGTTCATTATAAAGGCGCACTTCTTTGCCGGAGCGGTAATCGGCAAGGATATCGTTATAGGCAGCAAACAAGCGGTCCAGTTTATTGTAGGCCTCCTGCGTTTGGAACCACATTTTACTGGTTCTGGCGCTCACGACCAAAATCACAACGACCGCCACCAGGATCGCGCCAAAAAGCGACAGAAAGAACCACGGCGAATGCGCAAACCCTTCGCCCGTTTTGGTAAGTCCGATCTTAAAAAGCGGCCCAAGCGTTGTAAACGAGCAGACAAGCATGACCAGGCCGGTCAAAAAATCGCGGAACATCCACGAAAGCTGCACAAACGCCGAAAACACCCGCTCGCACGACTCGCTGTGCAGGTGCACAAGCTGCTGAAAATCACCGTCCTCCAGTTTGGCATAATCCATTTGAAAAAGCTTGCGCGCCACGGCCATGCGTTCACGGTTGTAGGCACGGCTGCGCAGATGGTAATACGCCTCGTCCATGCAGCCCTTTGCAATGAGCAGCACAAGGTTCAACAGCAGCGCACACGCCACAAGCAAAACAAGCTCGTCCACCCGCTTTTCACCCGAAAGCTCGGCAATGATCGCGGCCGAAAACCAGATGTTGACAAACGGCTGAATACCGCCGGCAAGCGCCAGCACAACGGAAAGAGGCAGCAATTTCGGTTCCAGTTCATGCAGGCGGCGAAACGCGCGCAGATAACATTTGACCGTTTCTTTCATACGACCGCCTCCTTATAGTAATAGCTTTGCAGCTGGTACATTCTGTAATAGCGGCCCTTTTTCGCCATCAGTTCCTCGTGCGTGCCGGCTTCGGCCACCGTGCCGTCGGCAATAAACAAAATGCGGTCGCAAAAGCGGGTGGAGCTTAACCGGTGCGAGATGAAAAACGACGTTTTTCCTTTGGACAGCGCACTGTACTGCAAATACAGCTCGTTTTCCGCGATCGGGTCGAGCGCAGCCGTCGGCTCGTCAAGCACCAGGATCGGCGCATCCTTATAAAGTGCACGGGCCAAAAGCAGCTTTTGCTTTTCACCGCCCGAAAAGTCGACTGCATCCTTGTAAATCGTTTTATCCATGTGGGAGGCCGCGCCCTGCGGCAGAGAATCGATCTTTTCTTTCATACCGGCTTTTTGCAGCACCCGGGCCACGCGGACATGGTCGATCGTATCCTCGCTTTGCAGGGAGATATTTTTTTCAACGCTCAGCGGCAAAAAGTGGTAGTCCTGAAACACAACGGAAAACAGGTCAAAAATACTTTTTTGTGAATAGTCTTTTATATCCCGGCCGTTTACCAGGATTTTACCGCTGCCCGGCGCATAAAGCCCGCAAAGCAGCTTGATGGCCGTGGTTTTGCCGGCGCCGTTTTCGCCGACGATCGCAATATTTTCACCCGGGCGGACAGAAAAGGACATGTTGTGTATGGTCTGCGTTTCAGCGTCCGGGTAGCGAAAACCGACATCCTGAAATTCGATGCTGCAGGCGCCGCGTGTGATCAGATCGGGTTTGTCGGCCGCTCCTTCCTGCGGCCGCTGCACAAATTCACGGTACTTTTGGCACTCCAGCGCACACTGTTTGAGCGCGCGCAGCTGGTAAAGCAGCACACTGATATAGCCCGAAAAGCCGGTGACGATGCCGAAATAAAAGATAAAATCCGACACGGTGATCGATTCATGCAGAACCGCAGCGATCAGGAAAAAGTACGCCGCCAGATCGCGCAGCATGGAGATCAGCGCACGCCCGGTCGTGACCGTAAACGACACACGCAGATACTTGTTCTGCACCTTGACCAGCGACTTCATAACACCTGCCGTAATGCAGGCAAACCAGTCGGCAAGGCCATAGAGCCGGATGTCCTTACCGGCAAAAAAATCGTGCGATGCGCGGTAAAAATAATTCAGGCGCACATAAAACTGGCTGATTTTGGTGCACACCTTTTCGTTGTAGCGAAACTCCTGCAAAAACACGAAAAATTCCGCCGCGCTGGCAGCCAGGATCAGCACCAGCATCAGAACCGGCAGTTTTACCAAAAGCGCCGCAGACGTGATCAGACCGAAAACGGCCACGGCAAACTGGCAGACGACCGTGCAAAAATACGACGAATACGCCATGTCGTCGCCGCCGGTAAA
Organism: uncultured Oscillospiraceae bacterium; assembly: GCA_900546735.1. Taxonomy (GTDB): domain Bacteria; phylum Bacillota; class Clostridia; order Oscillospirales; family Acutalibacteraceae; genus Scybalenecus; species Scybalenecus merdavium. The sequence continues at coordinate 3,746 of URDW01000103.1, read as the reverse complement.
GCGGCGGCTGCGTTCAAAGCGTTCGCGCCCGGCCAGACTTTCCACATCCACATAGTCGCAGGTCATCAGCTTGTTAAAGGCCATAACTGCATAGCGCATGCGGATGATCTCGGCCGCGCCCTGCATCTTCTGCTGCATAAACGGCCCGATCCACGACGCCGCCGCAATGCCGCCGCTGATCAGCGTGATCTTCAGCACCAGCTGCGGGATCGAAACGCCGGCCTCTATACTGTCGATCATGGCCTTTGGCACATAAGCGCCGAGCATGGGCACAACAATGAGCGCCGGCACCCACACAAGCAGATACATAAAGCTTTTGGCATTCCACTTTGCCCAGTTTTGAAACATATATTTAATATTGTCCAAATAACGGATCTTTTCACGTTTTTCCTGCATAGGATCCCCCTCCAGAGCAAAATGGAATAAAAGCCTTGATTTTATTATAGACCGCACAAAGTGCGCCGTCAATCCCAAAAAATGATTTCTACCGGAATGTATAGGAAAATGACCCGTTTTGACATCCCAAAGAATATACAACTACTCAGCACCATTATAAACGATTTGTTTATATAAGTCAACAAAATAAGATTAAAATATCAACTGTTGGTTTATATAATGAAACAAAGAGGTGTATATATGGCAGAGAACCGCAAAGCGGCCACCGAGATCGGCCAAAGAATTTACACAAGAAGAAAACAGCTTGGCATGACACAGGAACAGCTTTGTGAAATGGCCGGCACCACGCCGCAGGCCATTTCCAACTACGAGCGCGGCGAACGCGAGCTGAAAGCCAGCGCCGTTGTCAAAATTGCCGAGGCACTGCACGTCAGCTGTGACTGGCTGCTGACCGGGCGCGGCACCGACGGTGCGCCGGCCGCCTTTGCCGGCCTTTCGCCGGAAAAAAGAAAAATCGCCGAAGACATTTTGGAGCTTTGCGCCCGGCTGGGGAAGTAAATAGATAATAGATATACAGCTATAAAAGACGCGTTTTCCGCAATGAAAGCCCGTCTTTTTTTCGGTTCTTTACATTTTCTATTGACAAGCAGCCGTTTTTGTTGAAAAATAAAAATGGGGCTGCTGTATTTTGTAAACGCAACATGATGCAGCGCATAAAACTGTAAAAACGTTTAAGCCAATAAGGTGCCAAAAGAAATATGCGAGGAAGTGCCATGAAATTTGTAGACGAAAACCTCTATTTAAACTACACCGAGCTGTATACGAATAAAAACACTGCGGCAATGGAAAAACTGGACGCACAGAAAAAAGCCTACAGCGAGTATTTTAACACTGTGATCTGCCCGGCCTTTTCAAAAGCTTTTGTCACACAGTACCAGCGCTGCAGCGGCTTTCACGACTGGGAGATCCTTGCCCTGACCCAGGAGCAAACACCCAGAGGCGGTGTGCAGGTGCGTGCAAAGTTATTTGCCGATCATCTTGGCAAAGAAAAGTGCCTTGTTTACAAAAAAGTAAAGAAATTTACCGCTTCGTTTGACTTCGACCATTTTAAAGACATGCTCTACGACAACCTGAGCACAGATGAGTTTTTAAAAATAGACGACAAAACCTTTTCGCACGAAGTTTGGTTTGCCGGTGGTTCGCACTACTACGTGGAATTTGAAAAAATTGTCATCGTTTAAATACTAGACTTGCCGGCACTGCGTGCTGTTTTGCAGCCCAAAACCACCATAGGAAACGGCTTTTACCTGACAATGGACGAACGCCGTTAGACAAAAAGGCACAGGCAGTAAACACTGTCTGTGCCTTTTGTTATTCATCGTCGGACGAGAGCTTAAGCACAGCCATAAACGCCTCCTGCGGCACTTCGACGGAGCCGAAGCGGCGCATGCGCTTTTTACCCTCTTTCTGTTTTTCAAGCAGCTTCTTTTTGCGCGAAATATCGCCGCCGTAGCACTTGGCGAGCACGTCCTTGCGCATGGCCTTGACCGTTTCACGGGCAATGACCTTGCTGCCGACAGCCACCTGCACCGGGATCTCAAACATCTGGCGCGGGATGTGTTCTTTGAGCTTTTCGGCGATCTTGCGGGCGCGCGCATAGGCGTTTGACGAGTGCATGATAAAGCTGAGCGCGTCGATCTGGTCGCCGTTTAAGAGCACGTCCAGCTTCACCAGGTCGCTCTTGCGGTAGTCGGTCAGCTCGTAGTCAAACGAAGCGTAGCCGCGCGTGCGCGATTTTAAGGCGTTGAAGAAATCGTAAATGATTTCGTTCAAAGGCATTTCATAATGGATCTCCACACGGTCGGGCGTAATGTAGTGCATGTCCTTAAACACGCCGCGGCGGTCCTGGCACATGTCCATGATGGTGCCAACGAATTCCGCAGGAGAAAAGATATTCACCGCCGCAAACGGCTCTTCACAGTAATCGATGTTGGCCGGGTCGGGGTAATTGGTGGGGTTGTCGATCTCCTGCACCGTGCCGTCAGTCAGGTGGATGCGGTAAATGACGCTCGGCACCGTGGTGATCAGCTCAAGGCCGTATTCACGTTCCAGACGCTCCTCAATGATCTCCAAATGCAAAAGGCCAAGAAAGCCGCAGCGAAAGCCGAAACCGAGCGCACCGGACGTTTCGGGTTCAAACGAAAGCGAGGCGTCGTTTAATTGCAGTTTTTCAAGTGCATCGCGCAGGTTTTCATAGTCGGCGCCATCGGCCGGGTAAACGCCGCAGAACACCATTGGTTTGACCTTGCGGTAGCCGGGCAGCGGTTGTGCAGCCGGGTTTTCGGCCGTTGTGATCGTGTCGCCCACATGCGCGTCGGACACGGTTTTGATGGAGGCTGTAATATAGCCGACCTCGCCGGCGCAAAGCTCTTTGCGCGGTTCAAGCGACGTTGCGCGCATATAACCAAGTTCCACGACCGTGAATTCAGCGCCGGTCGCCATCATGCGCATGGTGTCGCCGACGCGGATCTTGCCGTCCTTAATGCGCACATACACGATAACGCCCTTATAACTGTCGTAGACCGAGTCGAACACAAGCGCACGAAGCGGCGCGCTGTCGTCGCCCTCCGGCGGGCGGATCTCTTGCACGATAGCCTCGAGCACGGCCTCTACATTTTCGCCGGTCTTGGCGCTGATACGCGGTGCGTCTTCGCACGGCAGACCGATGATGTCCTCCACCTCTTCGGCAGCGCGCGCCGGGTCAGCGGCCGGCAGGTCGATTTTATTGATGACCGGCACAATATCCAGATCATGGTCGAGCGCCAGGTATGTGTTGGCAAGCGTCTGCGCTTCCACCCCCTGGGTGGCGTCTACGATCAAAACCGCGCCTTCGCAGGCAGCCAGACTGCGCGAAACTTCATAGTTAAAGTCAACATGACCCGGTGTGTCGATCAAGTTAAATTCATACACCTGCCCGTCGGATGCCGTATAGTCCAGCTTGACGGCGTGCGCCTTGATCGTGATGCCGCGCTCGCGCTCCAGGTCCATATCGTCAAGCAGCTGCGCCTGCATGTCCCGCTGTGCGACGGAGCTGGTCAGCTCCAGCAAGCGGTCCGCCAGCGTGGACTTGCCGTGGTCGATGTGCGCAATGATGGAAAAGTTGCGTATATTTTTTTTATTGACAGGCAAAAAATCACCTCATAGAAATAGATGCTTAAAATCAAGAGATATTCTACCACAAAACATTCGGCCTGACAACTGTTTTTGACGCAGACAGGCACCCGGCAATACCGGGCGCCTGCTTTTTTCTTTAAATGCCGGCTTCACGCCGGATCAGCTTTAAATTTTGC
>URDW01000102.1 GCA_900546735.1 uncultured Oscillospiraceae bacterium | reverse complement strand
TCAGGTAAGGATCGGCCTGCGTACCGGTGCCCGATGCATAGGCGCTGACCGTGACAACACTCATGCTCATCAGCAGCAGCGCTGCCAGCAGAAGCGAAATCAGTTTGGCAAAAGGTCTTTTTTTCACAGTTTTCTCCTCCTTAGGAATTTTGTGTTAGATTGCCGCTGTCTTCGATCACGGACGAACCGGCATCTATGGTTTGATAAGTCACCTGTGTTTCAAAGGTAATACCGCTCTTGGAACGGTTGGTGATGACCAGTTTGTTAACGGTTACAGCCGAGCCACTTACCACCTGCGGCGTTTGCCCCACAAATGACAGATTGGCATTGGTCCAGGTGCAGGAGCTTGTGTTCAGATCGCCAAGCAATTTGATCGTGCCTGCGCTGTCCACCGTGCAAGACAACAGTTTAACATCGCTTTTAACCGTCATTTCCCCGGCTACGTTCCATGCGGTAGAAGACAAGCTCATATAGTCGTTGACGGTAAGCGTGCCGCCGTTCGCCACGGTAATGTTTGCAGAACTGCCGGTCAGGTGACCCTTGACAAGCAGTGTGCCGCCGTCTTCCACCGTCAGCGAAGCGCCGGACTGCAAATTCAGATCGCCGCCGATGACCAGGGTCTCGCCGGACTGCACCACAAAGGCACCGGACGTATTGACATCGCCGTCATTTTCCTGCGGATTGTTGTAATCGCCCGTACCGGTCAAAACAATGTTTTGCGGATTGATCAGATTTTTACAGTTGTTGGTGAATGTTTCGGACACATAGATCACGCTGCCGACGGTAAAGCCGGATTTGGAGCTGTTGTTGATCGAAAGCGTTTTCACATTTGTTTCGCCGCTGTTATTAAACGACTGCGGGCCGGAACCGTCAAAATACAGATTGTTTGGCGAAAAGGCAGCCGAAGCCGATATATCGCCGCCGGCCTCAAAAGTGCCGCCGCTCAATTCCGCGCTCAAGGTGCTGTCTTCCTGCACACGAATGGTGCCGGCATTGGCCGTGGGGGCTGCATTTTGATAACTGTGTTTACAATTCAGCACAGCGCCTTCTTCCAGCGCAAAGTTGCCAGACGACTGCTCGTAACCGCCCACATCCAGCTGTACATTCGCCGGCAAAACGATCGTGCCCGACGTATAGAGCGTATCGCTGACTGTTAAGTCCGTTGCACACGTCCAGTCCTTGGCCGAGACAGAAGCACCAATTTTGCCGCCGGCCGCGGATGCCGTGCCGGTCAGCACAATATTTTCACCGTTTTTGCACGGCGAAATGACGCGGTCGTCTAAAAGATCGGTTACATAAACGGTGGCATCCCATGTCACGCCGCCAACAGAGTAGTTATTATTGACCAGTGTGCCAACAGTAAAAGCATTTCCCGCCACGTTTTGCGGCTGCAGGCCACACAGCCTTAGGTTGTTGATCACAGCAGAAGAGGTGCTTACGTTCAGATCCCCGCGCAGATCCACACTGCCCGAACCGGTGAGCACGCCGCCGTCAATGACCAGATCGCCTTTTACGGTAATGCCGTTTTGCGACAGTTCGGTACAGGCGGACGTCAGGCAGAGCGAATCGTTAAACGTGCACGCTGCGCCAAGCGCGGCCTTGTTGCGGATATTGACCATATCTTCAAAGGCAAGCGCTTGTGACGAAGAAAAGTCTTGCAGTGTGGCGCCGGAATTCAGATGATCGCCGGCCACACGACAGCCGCCAGTTAAAATCAGATTTGCGGTGTTTTTTACACGCGTAGATGTATTGGACACCGTACCGGTTACCGTCATATCCTCTGAAAACAGTACGCCCTCGGACAGATTATTTTCAAAATACAGATCAGAACATGTTCCCCCGCCGCTGACCGTTTGCTGGCGGATGGCGAAATAGGCATTATCGTAGCCCAGGGAGCCATCGCCGCAAAGGTGCAATTTGCCTGAAATACTGCCGCTGTTGTCTACCGCGCCCTTGGCATATAATTCAATGCCGGAAATAGACATGTTTTTTGCGTTGACAATGTCGTAAACGGTGATTTTAGAAGCCGCACTACTATTGGTAATATTTAGCGTGCCGCTGTTTTTGATGGCATCTGTAATCTCAAAATCGGCCGCTTTGTTAAACAAGCCAATGTCCAAAGTGGCGGAATTGCTGATCTCGCCGAACGAAGCATTGTCGCAATAAATATTGATTTTTGAGCCGTCTGTGTCATTTTCAATCAGCGGCAGGTAAAAACCGTTGTCGGCGCTGTAAATATTCAGTGTAGCGCCGTTCAGGTCAAGACCGCCGAGCATACGCAGATCGGCTTCAGCAAACGAAGTATACCCGCCATCTGCCTTTCTTAATGTAGCCGTACAGTAGTTCTTACCGTTTACATCTTCAGTTATAATAGACAGTTCATCGCCGGCAGAAAGCTTAAAAGGTTTATTCGACAACGGAGAAAGTGAACAGCCCAAATAAGTGTCGATAGAAGACTGATAACGCCTGTCCAAATACTCGCGGGTGTCTCCGCCGCCAAGCAGCAAGCCGATCCAGGAATCCATTTGCGCGCACATGGAACCATAAGCAGCTTTTTCGCCATACAGACGCAGTTCCTTTAAAAGCTGCAAATCGGAAAGCACTTTTTGTGCATTTTCGTCGCTGCTGTTGGCAAGATAGGAATACATATCGCTCTCATATGTTTTGGCAATTTCGTCGATCATCTTATCCACATATTTACATATATAGATTTTTTTAGCCGTATCTTGTATGCCGGTAGTCTGATCGGCCACCCAAAGCGTAATCGAAGCTATCTTGCCGGCTTTAGTAAGCGCAGACGATATACCGTTTTGCATAACAAGGCCGTTGGCACCAAAGAATTTATTAAAAGCTTCGGATACAATCAGCGGCGCCTGCTGGGAAACTTTTTCGGCAACCAAATTTGTTATACCGGTGCTGCTGATGTCCATCAAGTAATCGACGATATCTTCATAATTGATCGTCAGTTCATCGCCCTGTTCATCGACCATGCTAGCATAGCTGTTGAACACCGCTTTAAGGCCATAGTCAGACGTATTCTCTGCCACGCGAGACATGGCGGCAACCGTTGTGCTTTTTTGCGACTGCAGTGCTTCCAGTAAAATGGCATAATCAAAGGATTTGTTGACAAGATCCAGCACTTTTCCGACGCCGCCAAGGATTTTCATGGTATCCTCAAACATGCCGTCATAAAAAATGTCGTCCAGATTTGCAGAAGTTTCTGGAATAGCAATCTGTTCACAAAGCGAGATCATTCCAAGCGCGCCGACAGAAACGATCTTTTGTTTCAGTGCCTCGTTGCCATCTAATCCAGGGATCTCGATCACGCTGTTCAAATAAGCTTCAAGATCTGTACTGTATGCACTGAGCAGATGATCAACATAATCTTGGATGTCCATCTGATAGGAAGCATACTGAATATCATTGGGATTATAAATCACCACTGCCGACGTTTCAGACAGGCTGAGATTTAAAAATTCAGACAGTGTTTTTTGATAAGTAGAAAGCTTATTAAATATTTCCGCCTTTTGCTTAAGATTTTCCAGATCCATATTCTGCGCAAACAGAGTATCACCCCAAGAGGCGGTATAATCGGTCTGCAGCACTTCATTTATAATACTTTCGTATTTCAGTGCGTTTTTACTGGTAAGCAGCGCGCCGACAGCATTTTGCACATCGCTGCCAAACCACTCGGTAAAATCTGCAAGCACATCTTCGTCCACCATGTTTTCCAAGAAATCTTCTGGATTGGAATATGTTTCGAGCGCATTTACCAAGGTGCGAAACGCTTTGTTATTTTGGTAATTGGTAAGCACCTCATGCATGATCGACTCATCGGTAGCACTTGTGTTGACCTCGGCATACGGATTTGTAGAAATGTCGCCATTTACCAAAGTATCGATAATCCACGGCCGTTCCTCAAAAATAGATTCCAGTATTTCTTTATTGATCTCGATTTTCTTATCCTGCGCATTTACAAAAAAGCCTATACTGCACGAAGTGATAAATAAAACGGTTGCTAATATAACAGACAGCCACTTTTTTGACGTTTTACTGCTAAGTCGGCATCTTTGAATACACTGTTTCATAAAAACTTTACACCTCTTATATGAACAACAAATTGTCTATATTGCATAAGCCGGTAAATACTAAAAGAATGGACAATATAGTTATCAAAAACTTAAAACAGAAAATAGCCCAGTACAAAAATAGCATGTAAGATAAAAGTTATCAATATCGATGTAACCAAAAACTCATTATAAACATCAAAGGACTTATTTTAGAATAATTCTGTTTAAGAATGAAAAAGAAATTTTCTGCCAAAACATTGTCATACGGATTGCCACGTTTTGACATTGATGGCGAAAAGCCGTATGATTGTGTTAGCCTGAAGTACGCGTGTGAAATATATTGAAAGCCATGGTACTGTGGAGTTGTAATTCCCCGGTGACCTTTTTTTCATCGCTTCTTTTATCGTATCCAGCAGCACATAACGCATCTGAGCCAATTTGTCCAGCTTTTGCACAGACGGCGGAAGTATATTATCCAATTTGTATGACCTGCCTTTTTGGGGTAATGGTTTGTCGGCTTTGATCATGCGCCGCTTCCTGTTATATCTGGCGATAAATTTTTTACTTGCTCTTTGTTAAAGCCCTGTTCATCCCCGATCCATCGTACCGACATTCCATTTTCTCGCAATTTTAATATCTCTGTCTCATAATCACTGATGTGTCTGTAACTTCTTGCCATGCAAAAACCTCCTGATGTTTATTCAACATCAGGAGGTTCTTTTTTCTATGTCTGTTTTTTACGGACTTATACAGTGTATTTTCTTTACTTGCTGTCAGTCAGGACTTCGGTCACGGACTTGGCAAGACCGGCAACGCTCTGTATCTCGGACGGGATGATGATCTTCGTAGCCTGGCCATCGGCCGCTTTTGCAAACGCTTCCAGACTTTTAAGCGTAAGCACTTTGTCGCTCGGTGAAGCTTCGTTGATCATTTTGATCGCTTCCGCATTGGCTTTGGACACGGCAAGGATCGCCTCTGCCTCACCCTCCGCCTCGCGGATCTTGGCTTCCTTGTCGGCTTCAGCCGCTAAAATCGCGGCCTGCTTATCGGCCTCCGCTTCCAGAATTTTAGATTCTTTATGACCCTGTGCAACAAGGATGCGGCTCTGCTTCTCACCCTCAGCCGTTAAAATAGCTTCACGGCGCTGGCGTTCTGCTTTCATCTGTTTTTCCATCGCGTCCTGGATCTCTTTCGGCGGGATGATGTTTTTCAGCTCCACACGGTTGACCTTAATGCCCCACGGGTCAGTGGCTTCGTCCAAAATTACGCGAATTTGAGAATTAATGGTGTCGCGCGAAGTCAGCGTATGGTCAAGCTCTAAGTCACCGATGATGTTTCGCAGCGTGGTTGCTGTAAGATTTTCAATGGCAGAGATCGGATTTTCAACGCCGTAGGTGTAAAGCTTTGGGTCAGTGATCTGGAAAAACACAACGGTGTCGATCTGCATCGTAACGTTGTCTTTTGTAATGACCGGCTGCGGCGGGAAATCCACGACCTGCTCTTTCAGCGAGATCACTTTGGAGACTTTTTCAATAAACGGGATTTTTACATGCAGACCGGTCTGCCAGGTGCATTTATAAGCACCCAAACGCTCAATAACATAAGCCGTGGACTGCGCAACGATACGGATGTTGACAACCGCAATGATAAAAAGCAAAACAACGATCACAACAACTGCAATTAAAGCTTCCATAAAACTACTCCTTTACTTGGGCAACGATCAGCTTCGCGCCTTTGATTTTTACAATTTCCACAGTGCAGCCGGCCTCGATCACCGAACCGTCGGCACTGCGCACATTCCATTCTACATCGCCAATTTTAACATTGCCGGTTTCATGCAAATTATCAACCGTGCTGGTCACAACAGCCTTTTTACCGATAAGCCGGTCAGCATTGGTCGGCTGCATGCGCTCTTTTTTTATAACTTTTTTCAACAACGGTTTGGTGGCGATCAAACACACAAGAGACACGGCCAATACCACGACCACCTGCACCACAGGTGTAGCGCCGCACAAATTGGCAATGACACCGGCCAGGCACCCAATCGCAAACCATATGCTGACCAGCTGCACCGTCACAGCCTCCAGCACAACAAACGCAACGATCAGGATCACCCATAAAATCAGTAAACCGTCTATTGCAATCACCTCACTATAGTTTATTCCGTATTTCACAGCAAATTGCCGCACCCGTCCGCAACGTTCAGCGCAAAACCCATACACTTTTCAAAAAAAGATTTTCGCATTTCGCCGAACAATTTCCACTGCCAGCTTTCTTCGCCTTGCGCCAGCGGATGCACATCAGACGCGACCAAAACAGACACAACGTGCATCTTTAAAAAAGCACCCACACTAAACAGCGCAGAAGTTTCCATATCTACGCCGGCCGCACCTTGGCCGCGCCAGAGATTTTCTTTAAAAAACGTTTGCCGGTATACGGCATCCGTTGAAACGATCGGCAGATCCTTTGCACCAAAAATGGTCTGCAATGCCGTTTGGTGCAACACTTGATCCGGCTGTGAAAAAGTAATGGATGGGAAATAATGCAGAGAGGTCCCCTCTTCTACAAACGCTTTGCTTGGAATGAGGATATCGCCGCAGGTAAGCCCGCCGGCAAATACACCGCACATACCCACACAAATCACATTTTGCACACCGAGCGCCGCCAGCGTTTCCAATGTATCGACCGCCTGCGGCGCACCGCGGCCGCCGTCCAAAAAACACAATGGATGGTGACGCAGGCGATACACCGGGCAAGACGCCAGAAAACGAGGAAATCTTTTAGAAATCAGCCGGGTTTTATAATTTTTGCGCACAAACGCTTCGCCGCCGTGCATATAAAACAGGACCGCCGTCTGCGGCAAAGAAAGCTTTTCATTTGCGTGGGCGCTTTCTATGTGACGCTGCGCTGTAATAACAGCAGGCGTATTATCTTCCGGAAAATTCCACATATGTCCTCTCCGCAAAGCCGGGCACTGGCCGGTAGCATACAAAAATGCAGCCCGCCGAACGGCGGGCTGCATTTCAGTCATCAGTCAAAAAGAAGGTCGGTATTGTTGAAGGTCAATGGGTTCCAGTTTGAACCGCTCTGATAATAAATACCGGAAATGTTGGTAGCAACTGCATACGTTACACCACTGCATGAATAGACGTAACAATCTGCACCGTTTACAGTCGTATGTCTGTCGAGGTAAGAGATTGTACCGCCGCTGGGATCGGACGAATAACCAAGATCGCCCCACTGATCCTTAATTGTCTGACGAAGCACAAGCCTGCACTGTTCAACACTGTATGTAGGTGCTGTCTCTTATACACATCTGACGCTGCCGACGACTTAATAGGTGTAGAT
>URDW01000101.1 GCA_900546735.1 uncultured Oscillospiraceae bacterium | reverse complement strand
GAGATCGCTCAGTGTCTCGTGGGCTCGGAGATGTGTATAAGAGACAGGCCTTGGCCTGCAGGTCGGGCTCACATTTGTGTGCACGGCGGCACTGCTTGTTTTGGCAGTACTGCGCGCGACCGGTTATCTGCCCGCGCCGCTTCTGGACCAGACGCTTTATAACGCCGTGCAGGCGCTGTTGTACGCCGCCTGCTTTATTGCAAATATTTCCACGATCCTGCGCGGCTTTTTCAGCGTGTTTACCAAAAAAGGCATCACCTCTGCACTGCCTGTTTCGGTCGGGGCGCTGCTCGTTTTGGTGCACACGGCACTCGTGCTGTTTTACCCTGATTTTGCAGTCGAGTCGATCGAGCTTTTTGCCGGTGCAGGCGCTTTTGTGCTGTTTATGTATGCGGCCGGCCGGCATATGCAGGTGCGCCGGGTCCTGCGCAATTTTGACTACATCCGTGCGCAGGACGAAAAGTACGTTGTGGAAAACATTGCGAACCCGGTCGACGCCACGGTCATCAGCCGCGGCCTGCTGTACGGCGAACCGATTTTGAAAACCAGCGTGCGCGTCAAGAACCTTGTCGCGTTTGACGAAACGTCGCTGGCCGACGACCCGGCCGACAAGATCGCGCGCACTTTTTACCCGGTCATTTTGTTTTTGAGCCTTGTGCTTTTTGTGGTGGTGTGTGTGGTCACGCGCCAGTGGCCTTACGGCTTTACGGCGCTGACAGCCGCCGTGCTGGCCGCCTGCCCGTGCTTTGCCTGCGGTCTGTTTGAAACGGCGCTGTTTACAGTTACGGAGCGTATTTCCCAGAAAGGGGCTATGGTGTGCGGCTATGCCGGTGCAGATTTTGTGGAAGATGCAAACGCCATGGTGATCGAAGCGTCCGACCTTTTTGCGCGTAAAGACTGCAATCTGTACGGCATGCGCCAGTTCAACGGCGCCAAAACGGATGAGATCATTTTGCAGACGGCAGCCGTGCTGATGCGTGCCAAAACGCCGCTTGCCGCCGTGTTTGACGATGTTATCGTCGGCAAATCCTCGATTCTGCCCGAGGCCAAGGACATTCTTTATGAAGACAAGATGGGTCTTTCGGCCTGGATCTACGGCAAAAAAGTGCTGGTGGGCAACCGCAGCATGCTGCTGCACCACGGCGTGGCTGTGCCGAACGCCGAGTTTGAAGCGCGCTACACGCAAAAGGGGCGCCGTGCACTTTATTTGGCTGTGGCCGGCAAGCTTTGGGCCATGTACATCTTTTCGTATTCTGCCGATCCTGACCTGCAAAAAGACTTGAAAAAGCTGGAAAAGACCGGCATCACCATCCTGGCCAAAAGCACCGATGCGTACATCAACGATGATTTTATCGCCGATGTTTTCGATGTGCCGCAGGGCTATGTGCGCGTGATGAACGCCGCCTCGGCCCGCGTTTATGAAAAGTACGCTTCCCTTGTGTCGGAGGACGCGCCGGCGCTCGTGGTGCACAACGGTACGGTACGCGGCTTTCTGAACGCCATGTTCGGCGCCGACCGGCTTTATGTGTGCAAAAATCTTTTGACTTTCTTTATTGATTTTGGCTGCGGTCTCGGCTTTGCGCTGACGGCACTGCTGGCCTTTACAAACGGCTTTTCGCTGCTTTCCGCCCTGTCTGTTGCCGCGTTTCAGGCCATGTGGGCCATTGTGACCTATATTCTGGCAAAAATGCGCTCAAACGGCGTCTGAGCGCATAAATAAATATATTTGAGGGGGATCATTATGAACAATCAGTGGTACAAGGACCTTGTCGTTTACCAGATCTGGCCGCGCTCTTTTTGCGACGGCAACGGCGACGGCATCGGCGACCTGGAGGGCGTGTATTCCAAGCTCGACTATCTGCAGGATCTGGGTGTGAACTGCATTTGGTTCTCACCGCTTTATCCTTCGCCCAATGCCGATTACGGCTATGATATTGCCGATTACCGAGATATCAATCCGGAATACGGCGACCTGGATCTGTTCAAAAAGGTCCTCGCCGGTGCGCACGAACGCGGCATGAAAGTCATTATGGATCTGGTCGTGAACCACACGTCAGACGAATGCGCCTGGTTCGAAGCGAGCAAAGATAAAAATTCGCCGTATGCCGATTATTATATCTGGCGCAAAGGCAAGGGGCCGCACCAAAAACGCCGCCCGAACAACTGGATCAGTCTGTTCGAGGGCAAGGCCTGGGAATATGATGAAAAGCGCGGCGAATATTACCTGCACATCTTTGCCAAAAAGCAGCCCGACCTGAACCATGACAACCCGAAGGTACGCGAGGAAGTTAAGGACATCATGCGTTTCTGGCTCGATATGGGGGTAGACGGTTTTCGCGAGGATGTTATTACGTTCATCTCCAAGCGCGAGGGTCTGCCGAACGGCTTCCCGATCCCGGCTGCCTGCGGCATGGAACACTACCTGAACGGGCCAAACATCCATAAGTATTTGACGGAATACCGCCGGGTCATGCAGGAATACGATTGTTTCTGTGTGGGCGAGGCGCCGCTGATGACGCCGGATACTGCATTGAAATACATAACAGAAGGCGACAAGCAGGAACTCGACATGATGTTTCATTTTCAGCATGAGGAAGCCGACTGCTTTATGATGGACTTTCTGCATACCAAGTTCCATTTAAAGAAAATGAAAAAGGCGTTTTCCGCATGGCAGCAGAAACTGCGCGGCCGCGCCTGGAACACGCTGTACCTGGAAAACCATGACCATCCGCGCATCATCAGCCGTTACGGCAGCGAACAGTACCGCACCGAAAGCGGTAAAATGCTTGCCGCTATGTATATGCTGCAGCAGGGCACGCCTTTTGTCTACCAGGGGCAGGAGATCGGCATGACGAACATTTCTCTGCCCAGGCTCGATATGTATGTGGACGTGTTTGCCAAAAACAATTTTAACAACTTTAAGGGCCTTTTCGGCGAGGAAAAGTGCCTGGAACTCGCGCGCGTTTCCACGCGCGACAATTCCCGTACGCCTATGCAGTGGAGCGGTGCACAAAATGCCGGTTTTACGACCGGCAAACCGTGGTTTTATGTAAACCCGAATTATAAAGAGATCAACGCGGAAAAAGAGGCGGCTGATCCCAACTCCATTTTGAACTTCTATAAAAAGCTGATCCGTTTCAGAAAAGCAAGTGCTGTCGTGCGTGACGGCACCTATAAAGAGTATTACAAAAACAGCCCCGACCTTTATGTGTACGAGCGTGTGCTTGGGCAGGAAAGGCTTTTGGTCATCTGTTCGTTTACCGAAAAGAACGTTGCGTTTGAGGCGCCCGCCGGCTACGACCTCGAAAAAGGCGAACGTGTGCTGTGGAATTACGAATCGGACAGCATCAGCGGCAACGGCTTTAAAACCAGGCCGTATGAGCTGCGTGTTTACCGCTTCGGCGCGTAAATTATTGCCGCGGATGAAACAGACTTGCGGTTTCATCTGCGGCTTTTTTGGATAGGCATCTGTTCAAGATAGAGGAAAGTCACATGCTTAAACTGGAAAACATTGTAAAGACCTACCAAACCGGCACGGTTCAGCAAACGGCTTTGCGAAACGTCAGCCTAACATTTCGCCGTTCAGAGTTTGTCTGCATTCTTGGACAAAGCGGTTCCGGCAAAACGACCATGTTGAACATCATCGGCGGGCTGGACCGGTATACGAGCGGCCAGATGTCGATCGGCGGCGTGCCGACCGATACTTATAAGGAACGTGATTGGGACCGTTACCGCAACCGGTCGGTCGGTTTTATTTTTCAAAGCTATAACCTGATCCCGCACCAAAGCGTGCTGGCCAACGTGGAACTGGCTATGACCATTTCCGGCGCATCTAAAAAACGGCGCCGTCGCCATGCAGTCCGCGCACTGGCCATGGTCGGCTTAAAAGAGCATATGCATAAAAGGCCAAATCAGCTGTCCGGCGGGCAGATGCAGCGCGTCGCCATTGCCCGTGCGCTTGTCAATGATCCGGACATTCTTCTGGCCGATGAACCGACCGGTGCGCTGGACTCGGAAACGAGCATACAGATCATGCAGCTTTTGCAGGAGATCGCCGAGGACAGACTTGTCATCATGGTCACGCATAACGCGGAACTGGCTGAGCAATACGCTACGCGTACGGTACGGCTGTTGGACGGGCAGATCGTCAGCGACAGTGACCCGTATTATGAAACAGGTGAGGAAGAACCGGCACGACCGCTGCGCCATTCTCATGGTGTGGATAAAAAGCGCCTGCCCAAAACATCCATGTCGTTCGGCACAGCGCTTTCCCTCAGCTTCAACAACCTGCGCACGAAAAAAGGGCGCACATTTTTAACGGCTTTTGCGGGCAGCATCGGCATTATCGGCATAGCGCTGATCCTGGCGCTTTCCTCCGGTATGCAGTCGTATGTTTCAGATATTGAGACCGACACGCTGTCCTCTTACCCCATTATTATTGAAAGCCAGGCCGTCGATCTGTCTGACAGTGCGGCGGAAACATCGTCCTCTGCTTCTGAATCGGAAGAGGGGGCACAGGCACAGCCGGCCGACGGCGTGCAGCAAAGCGGGTTCGCCGGCGATACACTGCAGCGCGAAACACCGCGCACACAGCACAATGACCTGGCGGCTTTTAAGGCGTATCTCGACAGTGAGGCCGGCAATTCCATCCGCCAGCATACAAGCGCCGTGCGCTACGGGTACGGGCTGGAGCTGCAAGTCTACAGCGCAGACACGCAGAGGATAACGCAAATCAACCCCAGCCCTGTGTATACGGGCGAGGACGGCAACGTTACAGAAGAGATCTGGACGGAAATGATCGGCAATACGGAGCTTTTGCAGAGCCAGTACGATCTTCTGGCCGGCAGCTGGCCGCAGGATTACCACGACGTTGTTCTGGTGCTCGATGAAAACAATGCGATCAGCGACACGGCCATGTATGCGCTTGGGCTGAAAGATGCGGCCGAGTTTGAAGAACTGCGCACAAAGGTTGAAAACGGCGAAGCGATCCGCCGTGACGAATATGAGACCGCATCTTTTTCGTACGACGACCTTTTGGGCATGGAGTTTTTGGCCGTCAGCAACGCGGCTTATTATGAGGAGGCGGACGGCGTCTGGCTTGACCGCCGCAGTGACGAGGCATTTATGAAAGATTTGCTCGGTTCTGCCGAAACACTGCGCATCAGCGGCATCATTCGTCCGGCGGCCGATGCCGCCGCAGCGGTGATCGAGGGCACGGTCGGTTACACAGCGGAGCTGACAGAGCATATGATCGCACTGAATAACGACAGCGCGGTGGTGCGGGCGCAAAAAGAGACGCCAGAAACGAATGTCTTTACCGGCAGCGCATTTATGGACACGCAGAACATGTCGCAGGATGAAGTGCTGGAGGCTCTGCCGCAGGCGCAGCGCGCGCGGCTGGAATTGCTGCCGGAATCGGTGCGCTCTGTATTTTTGTCGTATTACATGGAAAACGCCGCTTCCACTTACGAGGGAAATTTACAGACACTGGGCGCTGTCGATCCGGATACGCCGTCCACAGTTGAGCTGTATTTGAAAGATTTCAGTGCGCGCGACAGCGTGCTCGCTGCGATCGACGCATATAATGCAGAACGCCGGCAGGCGGGGGAAGAAAGCGCCGCCATTCAGTACACCGATGTGGTCGGCACGATGATTTCCTCCGTTACCGACGTGATCGACATGATCACCTATTTGCTGATCGGCTTCGTTTCCATCTCGCTGGTCGTGTCCTCCATTATGATCGGCATTATTACATATATTTCTGTTTTGGAACGCACAAAGGAAATCGGCGTTTTACGCAGTCTGGGTGCGTCACGGCGCGATATATCGCGTGTGTTTAATGCCGAGACGGCGATCGTGGGTCTTGCAGCCGGCCTGATCGGCGTGGGGGCTACGCTGCTTCTGTCCCTGCCGATCAATGCGGTGATCCAAAACCTGTCGGGCGTGTCGGGCATTGCATCCTTGCCGCCGGCAGGTGCACTGGTTCTGATTCTGGTCAGTGTGGCGCTGACCATGATCGCGGGGTTGATCCCGGCGCACGCTGCGGCAAAGAAAGACCCCGTAACGGCGCTGCGCAGCGAGTAAACGGCGCATGTTCGTAATCTATAATTTTCTGGCATAAAAAAACGACTTTCGGTTTGTCCGAAAGTCGTTTTTTTGTTTTTCTTTTGTTTGCATTAACCAAACAGGTTGCCGATCATGTCGAACAGACCAGTGATGCCGTCAAAGACCTGCGTAATGATGTTCATGGCTTCTTCACCAACGCCGGCATTGGTCAGAATGTTCTCCACAAAATCAAAAATCGCCTCCATGTTTAACCCTCCTTTATTTAGTTTGATATTTTATAACAGAAACTCGTCGTTCTGTTATGACCAACAGCCAACCAGTATTGGATATTCGTCTATTAAACTAGACGAATTAGACATAAAATGTCTAACTACACCATAATATTACCAAATACTTTCAAAAAAATCAAGTACTAATTGTGAAATATGTGGATATTCCTGCAGTACGATTTTTTTGAATTCTTCAAACAAAGGGTGTTCGTCACTATCAAACGTAAAAACACCGGAGGAATTGCCGCCGACCGCTATGTGCGCATCTGCCCAGCCGCCGCAGGCAATGCGTTCGGCAATGGCTGCGCCGCCAACGGCATAAACGCCAATGCCGCAAAGCCCTATGGCGATCCAGCCGAAAGCCAGAATGCCAACAGCCAGCGGAGCCAGACTGATTCCGCCCAATGCTAAAAACAGTGCAAGTGCGATCCCGCCTACCGAAAAAAGCCCAAAGGCTATGCCGCCGATGGAAATAAGACCGATCGCTATGCCGCCGATGGCCAAAAGGCCGCGCGCAGAGTTGCCGATCGCGACGATACCGGTTGCCTTGCGAAATCCATACCCAATATTAATGTGTATAAGCGGAATACCGGCGACCTTGGTTTGGCTTTGGAACTCATAGTGAAACAGATTTTCAGTAAACGCCCGGTGCGTTGCCGCTGCGGTGTCGCAGACGGCTTCCTGTGCATCGTTCGTTTCCTGTTCCGGGCTGCAATCATTGTCTACAAGCGTATCAATGGAAACTTGAAACAGCTGGCTTAAACTGATCAGCTTTTCCAGCTCCGGCGTCGTTGCGCCAAGCTCCCATTTGGAAATGGTTTGGCGGGAAACATTCAGCTGTTCTCCCAGTTTTTCCTGCGACAATCCGTGCTGTTTGCGCAGTTGAATCAGATTTTCTTTAAAGGCCATTTCTACTCTTCCTGTTCTTTGCTCCCAGTATAAATTCTGCTGTCACTTTTTTCTACCAATTCTGCTTGGAAGATTGTCAACCAAAGTTAACATTTGCAGAAATCGGCAGAACCATGCGCTTTTTAGGTGTTTGCTTCTGAAGGGTGGCCGTCTGCTTCTTCAGGCGTTGCCGGCAAAGTCGGGTAGGCCAGGTCGTCTTTTGTCCAGTCTTTTATGACTTCTAAAAACGCTTTTGCCTCTACTTTTGCCTGCGGCAGGC
>URDW01000100.1 GCA_900546735.1 uncultured Oscillospiraceae bacterium | reverse complement strand
GTTATGAGCTGATTTTTGTGAACGACGGCAGCCGGGACGCAACGCTGGAGACATTGAAAAAGCTTTTTCAAAGTCGAAAAGATGTGTGCATGCGTATTTTGGACTTTTCCAAGAATTTCGGCAAAGAGGCGGCCATGCTGGCCGGGCTGAAAGCGGCAGAGGGCGAATATGTTGCCATTATTGACGCGGATTTGCAGCAGCGCCCGGAAATCCTTTGCCAAATGGCCGGCATTTTGGACAGTGAGCCGGAATATGACTGCGTGGCGGCTTTTCAGCAGCAGCGTAAAGAAAACAAGCTGATCAAGGGCATTAAGGGCCTGTTTTATAAAATCATGAACCGCGCCTCCAGCGTGGAGCTTAAGGACGGCGCCAGCGATTTTCGCATGTTCCGCCGGGCTATGGTGGAATCTATTGTGCAGATGCCGGAATACCACCGTTTTTCCAAGGGCATTTTCTCCTGGGTAGGCTATCGTACAAAATATATTCCTTATGACGTGCAGGCGCGCGAGGGCGGCGAATCAAAATGGAGCTTCAGAAGCTTGTTCCATTATGCGGTAGACGGCATCGTGTCGTTTACAACGGCGCCGCTGAAACTGGCTACGGTGATCGGCACGGTGATGTTCTTCGTCTCGATCGTCTACATAGCCGTTATCGTGATCGAAAAGCTGTTTTTCGGCATTGCGGTCGCCGGCTATGCCAGCATCGTGGCGCTGATTTTGCTGTTCGGCGGGCTGCAGCTGCTTTGCATCGGCATCATCGGCGAATATATTGCCAAAATCTATGAACAGGTCAAAAACCGGCCGGTTTACATTATCAAAAAAGAATACCGCCGCGATGAAGAAAAAGATGCTTCATAAGGCCGTGTTTTTTTCTAAAGCTCTGTAGACAGAAATAATTATGGAGTAGAGCAATTTTCGGGGTGGTGTACCTGTTTTGTCTGTTTTTTTGATCGTTTTCGGCGCTGTGTTTCTGTTTTGGTTCACAGCGCCGTTTTTTCGCTGGCGTGTCTGCAATCCGGGCAATCTGCTCGGCGGCGCCGTCAGTCTGGCCGTGCTTTTGTGCGGTGTTTTTTACACGCCGCTTGCTGCGTGGATTGCCCCTGTGCGGCAAACGGCGGCGGGGCGTGTGCTGTTGTGCGCTGTGGCTGCCATTTTTTGCGCATGTATTTTGTTTGCAGCTGTTATCGGTTTGCTGACCGTGTGTCTGGCGCATCAAAAAATCCCTGCTAACGCCGTGCTGCTGGTGCTCGGTTGCCGCGTGTACGGTGCGCGGCCCAGCCGGCTGCTGCGCTGGCGCGCCGATCGCGCCGCAAAGTATTTAAAAGCGCATCCGCAGTCCGTAGCCGTGCTTTCCGGCGGGCAGGGCAGGGACGAGGCAATATCCGAGGCGGAAGCGATGCGCCGCCTGCTGACACAGGCCGGTATCGCACCCAGTCGTCTGCTGCTCGAAGACAAATCTACCTCCACGCAGGAGAATATTGCATTTTCCGGGGAAATACTGGCAAAACACGGCCTGTCTGACCGGCCGGTCGCTGTGGTGACCAATTCGTTCCATCTGCTGCGCGCCTGCCTGATGGCAAAGCGCTGGGGGATGCGGGCCTATGGCCTTGCAGCGCGCTCGTCCGTTCTGTCGTACCCAACCTTTTTTGTGCGTGAGCTGCTGGGGCTTTGTAAGTTTTTCCTTTTTCACAAATGATTTTTTCGTACAAAGATTATGCGAAAAAAGGCTGCGTGTCTATATAAAATTCGGCGCAGTGGAATAAAACTAGGTGTGCTTGTACAGCAGCGTATATAAAAGAGGCACGAAGGGAAACCTTCGTGCCTCTTTTTATATATCCTTTATTTTTTCAGCCGTTTCATATTCTCACGGCTGCCCATGACCAAAATGTGTTCGCTTGGTGAAAAGGTGTAATCGTCTGCCGCGACCGGCACCACACGCCCGCCTGATTTTGCAGCAATGATGTTCACGCCGTGCCGCTGGCGGATGTTCAGCATGGAGGGCGTTTTGCCGACCCAGTCGCGCGGGGGTTCGATCTCGTAAATGCCCAGTTCGTCGCTTAGCTGCAGGTAGTCAAAAATCGCATTGATGCTGTACTCTACCGCCGTAGACTTTGCCACTTTCCGTTCCGGGTAGATCACACGGTCGGCGCCGTTTTTCAAAAGAAATCTTTCGTGCACTTCGCTGCCGGCCTTGGCAATGATGTCGCGTGCACCCAGTTCTTTCAGGGTGTCCACGATGATCAGGCTGGCACGGAAGTCAGTGATGCACACAAAAACGTGGTCGTAGTCTTCCACGCCGAGCGCTTCCAGATTGCTTTTGATCGTGTAGTCGCCGATCTCAGCCGTGGTGACTTCGTTCCACACCTCGTTGATATTCTCAGGGTTGTTGTCCACCAGCATCACCTCGTGCCCCTCGCGGCACAGGTCGCAGGCCAGGTGCTTGCCGAATCGGCCGGCACCGATGATCAAAAAGGAATGCATAGTTTTATTTTCTCCTTATCCGATAATGACTTTCTCGTACGGTTTTGTACTGGTCGGCTGCGGCTTGTTGAACACAAACATCAGCGCGAATACCAGGTTTGTCACTCTGCCCAGGTACATCAAAAGGGCAACCAGCAGCTTGGATGCCGTCTCCAGCGACGGTGTCAGCGCGCAGGTCATGCCCACAGTGCCCATAGCCGATGTGCATTCAAAGTAAATGTCCGCAAAGTGCAGCTCCGGCTGCGTCGTGTGGATAATAAACGTTACGGCGGTGATCAGTGTAAAGTTGATGGCGACGATGGCCACTGCTTTGCGTACGGCCGCGTCGTCGATCCGGCGTTTAAACACGGTGATCTCGCGGTCATTTTTCAGTGTGGAAACAACACTGAGCAGGATCACGGCAAATGTAGTGGTCTTGATGCCGCCGGCCGTAGAACCGCTGGAACCGCCGATAAACATCAGTGCGATCGTCAAAAGCTTTGCCTGAATGGACATGGCCGGCACATCTACTGAATTGAAGCCGGCTGTTCTCGGTGTGACCGATGAAAAAATCGAATTGGTGATTTTGTCTACCGCATTCATGCCGTTTAAAGTGTTGTTGTTTTCAAAAATGAAAAACAGCACGGCGCCGCCTATGATCAGTGCGGCGGATGTCGTCAGCACGATCTTGCTGTGCAGGGAAAGCCGTTTCCATTTGAATTTCTGTACAGCCAAATCGTTCAGCACGATAAAGCCAAGCCCGCCGATCGTGATCAGCGCGGCAAGCGTCAGCAAAATGACCGGGTCAGAGTTTACGGTGGTCAGCGACCCGCCCGGTGAAAGTCTGCCCAATACGTCGAATCCGGCGTTGCAGTAGGCAGAAACACTTAAAAATACAGATGTGTAAAGCCCGTTTTTAAAGCCCATCATCGGAATGAAGCGCGTGCACAGAATCAGCGCGCCGGCCAGCTCACATACGGCTGTGCCCAGCACGACCTTTTTGCCCAGCCCGGTCACGCCTTTCATATACATGCTGCTGAAAGTCTCTTTGAGCAGCATTTTTTCGCGCAGGCCGCTTCTGCGCTTTAAAACGTTGTGCGCCGCAGCTAAAATGGTGATGAAACCGAGCCCGCCGACTTGGATCATGCACAAAATCACGATCTGGCCGAACAGCGTCCACTGTGAAAACGTGTCGGCAATGACCAAACCGGTCACACAGGTGGCAGAAACGGCGGTGAAAAGCGCATCCGTAAATGTGACTGAATCACCGTTTTTGATGGAGATGGGCAGCATCAGCAGGGCGGTGCCGGCCAGAATGACCAGCAAAAAGCCCAGGGCAACGATGCGCGGGTAGGTTAGACCGTAATTATAATTGTGGGATTTATGCAAAAGTTTTGTGCGTTTTATGTTCATAAATGAACCGCTTTCTGGGGCATGTAGCCCGGTACATTTTCTTTTAAAAAGGCCCTGACCGTGTTATTGGTAAGCGACGGGATCTCGCTAAGCATGCGCTGCATTTTCGCGCTGTCGGCTGCCTCACCGTCCAGGCGCCAGATCTTGTTGTTGGCCGTCTTTTTACGGCGTTTGCGCTCTTCTTCCGTGGCAAGCTCTTCATACAGCTTTTCGCCCGGACGCAGCCCGGTCACGCGGATCTCGATCTCGTCTTCCGTAAAGCCGGACAGGCGGATCATGTTTTTGGCCAGATCCATGATTTTGACCGGCTCGCCCATATCAAGCACAAAGATCTCGCCGCCCTTTGCCAGACCGCCGGCCTGGCAGACCAGCTGCGCAGCTTCCGGGATCGTCATAAAGTAACGGGTGATATTTTCGTCGGTCACGCATACGGGGCCGCCTTCTTCGATCTGCTTGCGGAAAATGGGCACCACGCTGCCGTGGCTGCCCAGCACGTTGCCGAAGCGCACGATCGTGTAGCACGTTTGCGAAATGGAATTGAAGTATTCTGCTGTGAATTCACACAGGCGTTTGGATGCGCCCATAACATTCGTGGGGTTCACAGCCTTGTCGGTAGACAGCAGCACAAACTTGGAGACGTGGTGTTTGTCACATGCTGCCGCCGTATTGTATGTACCCATTACGTTATTTTTAATGGCTTCGCACGGTGAAGTTTCCATCAGCGGCACATGTTTGTGCGCTGCCGCGTGAAAAACGACATCGGGCTTGAACATGCCAAACACTTCGTCCAGGCGCTTTTCGTCGCGCACGGAACCGATCTGTACACGCAGGTCGATGTTTTCACCGTACATCTGTTTTAATTCGCCGTACAGCTCGAATGCACAGTTTTCGTATATGTCAAAAATAACGATCTGCTTCGGTGCATAGCGCGCTGCCTGGCGGCAGAGCTCGGAGCCGATGGAACCGCCGCCGCCGGTGACCAGAATGACTTTCCCGGTCAGGTAGGCACACACTTCTTTGTCCAGCGTGACCTCCGGCCGCGGCAGCAGGTCGCTGATGTCTACGTTGCGGATGCGCCTTTGTGCGCGTGTGTCTTCCAGAAATTCACTGATAGACGGAGATATCTTAATCGTGCAGTTTGTTTGCATTGCCGTTTCAATGATTTCTTTTTGCCGCTTTTTGGAGGCGGAGGGGATACAGAGAATGATGGTGTCGATCCGTTCGGATTCAGCCAGCTGTACGATATCGGCGCAGCTGCCTTTGATTTTTACCGCATTGATTTTACGGCCGATTTTTTCAGGGTCGTCATCCACGGCTACGACCGGCACGCCAAGCGCCAGCATATTGTGGCGCAGTTCCTGAATGATAAAACTGCCCATAAAGCCGGCGCCCACGATCATTACGCGCTTTTTGCCGTGCGTGGTCAGCGGTGAGCGCGCTTGGATAAACCGGAAAAACTTGATGCACAGTCTGGAGGCGTTGAGCAGCAAGATCGTAAAAAGCGCCGACACCATATAGGTATAAAACGGCAGTACGGCCTGAATGTGCAGCAGGTCTGTGTAGATCACGCGGTCCAGCAGCATCCAAAACGCGTTCAGCAAAACAGCCGCGATGGTGCAGCGGATCATTTCGTCTACGCCGGCAAAACGCCATACACTGGTGTGTATGCCGAGCAGCCTGAAGATCAGCAGCAGGGCGGCCGCCAAAATCAGTGTGTGCACATAATTGAACATGATCGGTGCATACGCTGTGCCGACCAGCTGCCCTTGACACGTCACATAAATGCCCGCTGTGGCAGAAAAGGCAAAAATGCACAGGTCAACAATGACCATGAACGCATATTTCATCTGCTTGGCCCACCAGGCGGTTGTTTTGGAAATGTGCCTTTCTTTCATTTATTTTTTACCATCCTATTACTGTGTAATTCTATTTTTTGCTTTGTAGAATTGAACAATAACATATTACATCACCGTTTTGCCTTTTTCAAGTCAAAAAGTCATATTTATCTGTATTTTATAGGGCTTATTGCAGTTTGCCGGCATCCGCTTATGCGTTGAAATTATGTGTTGAAAAGATTTTTTAAAATACACATGTCCCGTTTGTCGCGGATGCGTGCGCAAAATGCGTTAAAAGTTAAAATATCGTGCGGAAAATTAAAAAATATTTAACAATTTGTTAGAAAGTTTAAACAACAAGTGTACAAAAAGCGCCGGACATGCTATAATGGGACAAAGCATTGTTAAAAAAATGTTAAGTAAAAAATGGAGAGGGATGTTATGGGATCATTAAAAATCAAAAACAGTGCGCTTGCGCATGTAACGCCGGAATCAGTCGGCGTAAAAAGTGAGGTGCTGGCTGATTTCATCCGCGAACTGAACGAAAAGCAGCTGGGTGTGCACAGTTTTACCGTGGTGCGCCACGACAAAGTCTGTGCGCAGTGCTTCTGGGCGCCTTACGGGCCGGACAGCCCGCATACGCTGTATTCTGTCAGCAAAAGCTTTACATCGACCGCCGTCGGCTTTGCCGTGGATGAAGGCCTGATCGGTCTGGACGACCCGGTTTATACTTATTTCCCGGAGTGCAACAAATATTTTGTGGGCAGCCGCATCCGCAATGTGTACAACCGTTCGCTGACGGTGCGCATGCTGTTGACGATGCGCAGCGGCAAGATGATCAGCTCTGCCGAGGGCAAAAACGGTAAAAACTGGATCAAAGACTTTTTTAAAGCCTCGTTTATGATGCCGCCGGATACGAAATTCAAATATTGTTCTGAAAACACGTTTATTCTTTCTGCGCTGATCAAACGCGTGACGGGGAAAAGCACAGTCGATTATCTGGATGAAAAAATGTTCCGCCCGCTCGACATTGAAAAGCCGTTTTGGCAGACGGACGGCGAGGGCAATAATGCCGGCGGCTGGGGTCTTTACATGAAGTCTGAAGATCTGGCCAAATTCTTTCTGCCGTATCTGCACGGCGGCAGGTATAAGGGCGAGCAGCTGATCCCGGCTGCCTGGGTGGAGCAGGCTACGGCAAAGCAGACCGAGACGGTGCGCGACGGTGTGCTGGACAATATGTGCGGCTACGGGTTTCAGTTTTGGCGCAATCCAATGCCGAACAGTTTCCGCGCCGAAGGGCTTTTCGGCCAGCGCTGTGTCATGTTCCCGGAGTATGATGCGCTTGTGGTGCTCAATTCCGGCCGCTCCAAGGACTATGACATTATGGAAGTGTTCTGGAAATATTTCCCGCAGTGCTTTGAACACGATGCTTTTCCGGAGAATGAAACGGCGTACAGGGATCTTCTGGATACAGCGGCAGCCTGCCAGATGGAGGATCTGCCCGCTGCGCCGCGCAATGCCGGTTTTGAGCAGTATTTAGGCAGCAAAACGCTGCATGCAAAAACGACGTCGCGCACGTCGGTCATGCCGGTGGCTGTTTCCATGTGGAGCTATGAAAAGTGCGGCAAGATCAGCGACATGCAGTTTGACTTTGATGAAAAGGGCGTACAGTTTACCTGGCGCGAATGCGACGGTGTACACACGCTTTTTGCCGGTATGAACGGCGATTTCGGCATCAGCGAGGTGGCGTATGGCCTGTCTCTTATACACATCTCCGAGCCCACGAGACACTGAGCGATCT
>URDW01000099.1 GCA_900546735.1 uncultured Oscillospiraceae bacterium | reverse complement strand
TACGAGATCGCTCAGTGTCTCGTGGGCTCGGAGATGTGTATAAGAGACAGAACGCGAACAGTGCCAACAGAATCGCAGCCCCGGGTTTTACTGTTGATTTATGGCGCCATAACTGTACATTCGCCTGCAACTGCTTCAACTCCTGATGCAATATTTGTTTCTGACGAACGGCCTCCGAACAATGGCCGGCCTCCCGCGAGCTTTTTGGGTTGCCGTTTGCATTTACTTTCCATATCCATCTTTTGAATACAGTGTTACCAGTGCACAGTATGACATTTTTCTATCCGCTTGTCAATACCAACAACAAGCAAGGCGCTCCATAAAAAGAGCGCCTTGTTTTTGTATTCGCAGTGAATAATATTTTCAGACAGCCGCCGTGTCGTTTTCCGGCACGAAAACATAGCTGACTGAGTTTTCCTCGCACCAGGCGCGGGCCTTGCCGCGCAGGTACGCGTCCTCAAACGCTTCGTACTGTTCGCTGATCTCTTTGTAAGCATTAAAATACTTCCAAAACGTCTCGCGCAGTTCGCCCTGCGGCGTATTGGCAAAAATCGCCGAAAGCTTTTTGTTGCCGAGCTGTGCAATAAAGCTGCGCACGACCTCTTCCTCCGTGATCGTAAAGTAAGGGATATACCCTTTTGCAATCAACTGCGCCGCAGCCGTGCCGGTCTCTTCGCCGGCGTCAAATTCGCCAAGCGTATCTACGCTTTGCAGCAGGTACGTTGCCGGGTTGAACCAGTATGTAAATTTATTGCTCCAGCCTTTGCGAAGCGCCTCTTTATCTATTTCAAAAACCATAAAATGCCTCTGCTTACTTGGACTCAATGGAATGCATCAGACCGCCGTTTTCAATGATTTTCTGAATAAACTCAGGAAACGGTGCGGCCTGATACGTTTTGCCGGTGGTGTTATTCGTAATAAGACCGCTGTCAAAATCGATCGAAACGTCGTCGCCGCCGCGGATCTCGGCAGCCGCCTGCGGACATTCCAGAATAGCCAGACCGATATTGATGGCGTTGCGGTAAAAAATGCGCGCAAAAGTAGATGCGATCACGCAGGACACGCCGCAGGTTTTGATAACGAGCGGTGCGTGTTCACGCGAAGAACCGCAGCCGAAGTTGGCGCCGGCCACCACGATATCGCCCGGGCGGACGTTGCTGACAAAATCTGCATCGATGTCTTCCATGCAGTGTGCCGCAAGCTCTTTCGGATCGGTCGAATTCAGGTAACGGGCGGGAATGATCACGTCCGTGTCGACGTTGTCGCCGAATTTATGTACTTTACCGTGTGCGTTCATTTGCAATTCCCCCTTCAGATTTTAGCCGGGTCGGCAATATGACCCGCGATGGCAGACGCCGCCGCCACAGCCGGGCTGGCCAGATAAACTTCCGATTCCTTATGCCCCATGCGGCCGACGAAGTTGCGGTTTGAGGTGGAAACAGCACGTTCGCCCTTTGCCAAAATGCCCATATGACCACCGAGGCACGGGCCGCATGTCGGTGTGGACACAACGGCGCCCGCCTCGATAAAGATCTCGGTCAAGCCCTCGCGGATACACTGAAGATATATGCGCTGTGTGGCCGGGATTATGATAACACGCACATTTTTTGCAACTTTTTTGCCCTTCATGATCTGGGCGGCGGTGCGCATATCCTCCATACGGCCGTTGGTGCAGGAGCCGATCACGACCTGGTCGATCTTAATTTCGGGGCACTCGTCGATCGTTCTGGTATTTTCCGGCAGGTGCGGAAATGCCACAGTCGGGCGCAGCGCAGAAAGGTCGATCTCCACGACCTGGTCATATTCGGCATCTGCATCGGCCTCAAACACTTTGTACGGGCGCTCGCTTCGGCCGTTTACATAGGCCAGCGTGACGTCGTCGACCGGGAAAATGCCGTTTTTCGCACCGCATTCGATCGCCATGTTGGCAATGCACAGACGGTCATCCATCGAAAGATGGCGGATACCGTCGCCGGTAAACTCCAGGCTCTTGTAAAGCGCGCCGTCCACACCGATCTTCCCGATCAGGTGCAGGATCACGTCCTTACCGCTGATGTAGGGCGCTTTTTCCCCTTTAATAACGACCTGAATGGCAGAAGGCACCTTGAACCAGGCCTTGCCGGTCACCATGCCGGCCGCCATATCAGTAGAACCGACGCCGGTTGAAAAAGCGCCGAGCGCGCCGTAGGTGCAGGTGTGGCTGTCGGCGCCGATGATGCAGTCGCCGCAGGTGACGATGCCCTGCTCCGGCAGGAGCGCATGTTCAATGCCCATTGTGCCTACATCGTAAAAATGCTTGATATCGTGGGCACAGGCAAAGTCACGCACCTGCTTGCAGTTTTGCGCCGACTTAATGTCTTTATTCGGCGTAAAATGGTCCATTACAAGCGAGATTTTATTTTTATCAAAAATATTGGTCTTGTGGAATTTCTCCATTTCATTGATCGCGACCGGCGAGGTCACGTCGTTGCCAAGCACCATGTCGAGTTCAGCTTCGATCAGCTGCCCGGCACTGACCTGAGGCAAGCCGGCGTGTGCGGCCAAAATCTTCTGTGTCATGGTCATGCCCATAACAAATCCCTCCAAATCACAGAATAAATGCTTGTTGCAAAGCAGACGGATGCCCGCTGCTTACAGGATGGAATCAATAATGGATTCCCCGCCGCGCTTCAGCGCCGTTACACCGGTACGCGCCATTTCAATGATGCCAAACGGTTCCACGGCGGCAATGAACTCATCCACATCCGCTTTGGTGCCGGTGAATTCCAGCGTGAGCGACTTGAGCGAAATGTCGCGTGTGCGGGCGCCATACTTCTGGTTCAGCGCCAGGACTTCATTTTTATGGGCAACGCCCTCTGCATGCACCTTGATCAAAAGCAGTTCTGAAAAAATAGAATCTGCCGGCTCAAGCGCAACGACCTTGCGGACGACTTCCAGTTTTAAAAGCTGCATCTCGATCTGGCGGAAATTTTCTTCCTCTGTGATGCAGTCGATCGTCATGCGGGAAAACTGCGGGTCCTCTGTTTCGGAAACGGTAAGCGAGTCAATGTTGAAACCGCGGCGTGTAAACAGGCTGACGACACGCTGCAGCACACCGCTGGAGTTTTCCACAAGGACAGATAAAGTCAGTCTTTTTTTCGTATCCATAAAAAACGCCTCACATTTCTTCAATAATATCTTCGCTGGCGCCGCCCGGCGGGATCATAGGCAGCACGTTGGAATCCGGCGAGATGCGGCAGTCGATCAGGACCGGGCCCTGCACGGCAAGCGCCTTTTGCAGCACCGGCTCAATATCTTCGTTCGACTCCATACGGTAACCGGGCACGCCGAACGCCTCGGCCACTTTGACGAAATCGGTCTGGCGGTGCGGATCGGTATCGGCAAAGCGGTTGCCGTAAAAGATCTTCTGCCACTGGCGCACCATGCCGAGCACGGCGTTATTCATAATGATCATCACGACCGGCACGTTGTAACTACGCATGGTGGCAAGCTCTGACAGGTTCATATGAAAACCGCCGTCGCCTGCGAACATCACGACCGGACGGCCGGTGCCAAGGCTTGCGCCGATCGAGGCGCCCATGGAATAGCCCATTGTGCCAAGGCCGCCGGAAGTCAGCAGTGTGCGCGGCTGTTTAAATTTATAGAACTGCGCCGCCCAAAGCTGGTGCTGACCAACGTCGGTCACGACGATCGTGTCGTCGGGCGTCATGCGGTCGACCGCTTCGATCACCGTCTGCGGATTGACGTAGCGGCCGATCTGGTTTTGCACAAACGGGTGCTTCCAGCCGTTGATCTCCTCTTTCCAGGCGGTGTGGTCACCCTGTTCGATGCCGCGGGTCAGCATTGGGATGATCTCGGCCAGATTGCCGCGCAGATGGTAGTTGGAAACGATGTTTTTGTCCATTTCAGCAGCGTCGATATCAATATGTAAAATCTCGGCGCGCGGAGCGAACTTTTTGCGGTTGCCGGCCACACGGTCGGAGAAACGCGCACCGCAGGCGATCAGCACGTCGCAC
This sequence comes from uncultured Oscillospiraceae bacterium, assembly GCA_900546735.1. Taxonomy (GTDB): domain Bacteria; phylum Bacillota; class Clostridia; order Oscillospirales; family Acutalibacteraceae; genus Scybalenecus; species Scybalenecus merdavium. The sequence continues at coordinate 3,579 of URDW01000099.1, read as the reverse complement.
TGCGAGGCGGCACGGTTGGCCTCAAAACGGCCGTGCATACCGATCAGGCCGACATGCAGCGGATGGCCGTACGGGAACGCGCCAAGGCCCATCAGCGAGGACACGACAGGCGCATCCAGCTTTTCGGCGAACGTGACGAGCGCTTCGCCAAGGTCAGAAGAAATGGCGCCGCCGCCGACATAGATGAGCGGCTTTTTGCAACCGGCAAGCAGTTCCAGTGCGCGCGCCAAACACTTTTCTTTCGGTGCGGCGGCCGGTTCAGGCTGCTGAGCCGGCTGCGGCGTATATTCACACTCGGCGGCCGTAACGTCTTTGCAGATGTCGACCAGCACGGGGCCTTTACGCCCGCTTTGCGCGATTTTAAACGCTTTGCGCAGAATGTCGGCCAGCGTCGTAACATCCTCTACGATGAAATTGTGCTTTGTGATCGGCATGGTGATGCCTTTAATGTCGATCTCCTGGAAAGAGTCGCGGCCGATCAGATTGGTGGCAACGTTGCAGGTAATGGCAACGACCGGCACAGAATCCATATACGCCGTAGCGATACCGGTGACCAGGTTGGTAGAACCCGGGCCGGACGTGGCAAAGCAGACGCCTGTTTTGCCGGTGGCGCGGGCATAGCCGTCCGCCGCATGGGCGGCCCCCTGTTCGTGCGCCGTTAAAACGTGGTGAAACGTATCGCCGTATTTGTAAAGCTCGTCAAAAATATTCAGGATCGTGCCGCCCGGATAGCCGAAGACTGTATCTACATGCTGCTCTTTGAGCACCTCAAGCACGATCTGCGAACCGTTCAGACGCATAAATCAACACTCCTTTTCGCCCGTATTTGTCAAAATTTAATTATATATTTTATAAGATTCTGAAAACCTTGTCAAGGTACTTTGCCTGATTTATACGACGCATTCAGATATTTTTCGCCGCTGAAAAACGAAAAAGGCGCAGACAGCCGGGCAAAAACAGACATGCATCCGCCGTACAAACGCGGGAAATAAAAAATTCACCGGATTTTCCTTGTAAATTCCCAAAAAATCATATATACTCTATCTCTGTAAAGAAAAAGTGTAAAAGCACATGCGAAACGGAGGAATCTGCATGAAACTTGGAATCGTGGGTCTGCCGAACGTCGGCAAAAGCACGCTGTTCAACGCCATAACGAATGCCGGCGCGCAGTCTGCAAACTACCCTTTCTGTACGATCGAACCGAACGTGGGCATGGTGTGCGTGCCGGACGAGCGTCTGGACAAGCTCAGGGAAATGTACCAGCCCGACAAATTCACACCGGCCACCATTGAATTTGTAGACATTGCCGGCCTGGTAAAGGGCGCATCCAAAGGCGAGGGGCTTGGCAACAAATTTTTAAGCCACATCCGCGAGGTGGACGCCGTGGTGCACGTTGTGCGCTGCTTTGAAAACCCCGACATCACCCATGTGGACGGTTCCATAGACCCCGCGCGCGACATCGAGACGATCAACCTGGAGCTGATCTTCAGCGACCTGGACCTTTTGGAAAGACGGCTGGACAAAACGAAAAAAGCCATGAAGGGCGACAAGTCGCTTGCCAAAGAGGCTGAATTTCTGCAGCGCCTGATCGGCGAGATGGAAACGGGCAAAACGGCGCGCAGCGTGGAGATGGACGACGACGAGCGCGAGATCATTGAGACCATTCCGCTTTTGACCTACAAAAAAGTGATTTACGCCTGCAACGTGAGCGAAGACGACTTTGCCGCCGGCATTGAAAACAACGAAAACTACAAGACCGTGCAGGCCATTGCCGCCGCCGAGGGCGCCGAAACGCTGCCGATCTGTGCCGAAGCCGAAGCGCAGATCGCCACACTGGAAGACGACGAAAAAGAAATGTTTCTGGCCGACATGGGGCTCGAGCGCAGCGGCCTGGATCGGCTGATCCAAAAGAGCTATTCCCTGCTTGGGCTTATTTCTTTCCTGACCGCCGGCAAACCGGAGGTGCGCGCCTGGACTATCCAAAAAGGTACCAAAGCACCGCAGGCGGCCGGCAAGATCCACACCGACTTTGAACGCGGCTTCATCCGCGCGGAAGTGGTGCACTTTGACGACCTGATGGCCTGCGGCTCCATGGCAGCCGCCAAGGAAAAAGGCCTTGTGCGCAGCGAGGGCAAAGACTATGTGATGCAGGACGGCGACATCGTGCTGTTTCGTTTTAACGTATAAAAAACACGCGGCAGGCGGCGGAAGGCTGTCTGCCGTTTTTCTTTTCCGAGAGCGCGCCAGGCGCAGTCTTTTTTATTAAAAACCCCGATACAACTGTAAAAAAGACGGATAAAACGCCTTATTTTGAATAAATCAAGGTTATTTTGTGCATTTTCTACAGTTTTTTTATTGACAAATGGCAAATTTTATTATACATTTATAATTGAGTGGAGGAATTATGTCTGACAAAACCCAAAATACGGATGACCGGTTGCTCGCTCTTGCATTAAATGGCGACAACGCCGCTGTAGACACACTGATCCAAAAATATCGCAGAGCGGTGGAATCCATCGCCGACAAGTTCCCGAACGCCCCGCTGGACCGCGAAGACCTGGTGCAGGAAGGGCTGATCGGCCTGATCGGCGCGATTTACACGTTTGACGGGACAAAAGGCGCTGCTTTCAGTTCCTACGTCTACACCTGTGCATCAAACGCAATACGCTCTGCCCTGCGCAAAGTTGTGCGCAAAAAGGATGTGCCAAGCGACGCTGTCGTACCGCTTGAAGAAGCGTTTTTGTCCGCGTCGGACAAGTCCCTCAGCGCTGAGGAAACGTACCTGTCCGCGCAGAACACTTCTTTGTTAACTCAGCTTCTGGAAGAAAAATTATCCTCATTTGAAAACGAAGTTTTACGACTCCACATAATGGGATACAGTTATTCTGAAATTGCTGAAAAGCTTAACAAAAACCCGAAAGCGATCGATAATGCAATGCAAAGGATACGCAGGAAAATCATCTCTTCTGTGGAATTCTAAAACGAAAGGAAATGAGGTAACAGGATGTACGAAGACAAAACGCTCGTCTGCAAAGAATGCGGCAAAGAATTTGTTTTTACGGCCGGCGAACAGGAGTTTTACGCCGAAAAGGGTTTTGAAAACGAGCCCCAGCGCTGCAAGGAGTGCCGCGACAAAAGAAAAGCGGCCGCCAAAGGTCCGCGCGAAATGCACGACGCCGTATGCGCTGCCTGCGGCGCGGCCTGCAAAGTGCCGTTTGAGCCGAAGGACGACCGCCCGGTCTACTGCAGCGAATGCTTTGCAAAGATGAAAGAGGGCCAATAACCAAAAAAACAGCGGCTGTGCACGGGGCAGCCGTTTCTTTTTGCCCGCCGGCAAAAGCAAAATAATTTTCTGCAAAGTTTTCTATTGACATTCGAAAACAACTGTGCTAAGATGTTAAGGACTCACGGAGAGATACCGAAGTGGTCATAACGGAACGGTCTTGAAAACCGTCGTACGGCAACGTACCGTGGGTTCGAATCCCACTCTCTCCGCCAGCGACAACAACAAAACTTTATAATATAAGTTACCATGCAGCTGTCTCTTATACACATCTCCGAGCCCACGAGACACTGAGC
>URDW01000098.1 GCA_900546735.1 uncultured Oscillospiraceae bacterium | reverse complement strand
CCACCACGCCGAAGGCATCGTCCGCAATGTCGATGGCCAGTTTAATGTCATCGTCCGTAACGGCGGCATTCATAAAGTGGTTGTGGTGCGACGTCAGGAAAAGGCCGCGTGAAACGCACTCTGCTACCCATTCCTGGTGCAGCATCAGACTGTCATCGTTCGCAATGCGCAGATAAAAGAGCGCGGGCTCGCCCGAAACGACCAGGTTAAAACCGTGCTCTGCCGCGGTACGGCGCAGGCCGTCGGTCAGTTTGGTGCCCATTTCGCGGAACATTTTCGGCGTGTCGAGCCGCTTCATTTTGTTAATGCAGGCAATGCAGGCCGCAAACGGTTCAGCGCTCATCCAATAAGAGCCGGTGTAAACCACGCTGGAAGCCGTGGCTTTCATATGCTCGCCGCCGCAGACGGCCGACATGTTGTAGCCGTTTGCCAGCGCTTTGCAGAAGCAGATGAGGTCGGCCTTGATGCCGTAATAGTGGTCAGAACCGGCCAGATCCAAACGGAAGCCGGTGCGCACGTCGTCAAAAATCAGGACGATGCCGTGCTCGTCGCAGAACTTGCGCATCTGCGCCCAGTAGTCTTTGGTGGCGCACTCGTTGTCCTTGAAGTTGCCGTGGTCATACGGCTGTGCAATGATGCCGGCCACATCGCCGCCGCAGGCATCATACGCCTCGGCCAGCGCTTCCAGATCAAACCAGGGGATCACGATATTGTTGGCCACGTCCTCGGGCAAAATGCCGGGATAGTCGACCTTCTGCGCCCACTGGAAGTCGCCGTGATAATAGCCTTTTAAGAAAATGATTTTCTTTTTGCCGGTGTGCGCACGCGCACACATAACGGAAAATGTTGTGGCGTCGGACCCGTTTTTCATAAAGAACGCCCAGTCGGCGCTGGCGACCGTATCTTTCAAAAGCTCAGCGCACTCCACCATTTTATAGGACGGTGAAGTCGTGCAGTTGCCTTTTTTGAGCTGTTCAATGGCGGCAGCATCGACCTCGTCATCGCAGTAGCCGAGCACGTTCGGGCCGTAGGCGCACATAAAGTCAAGGTACTTGTTGCCGTCCACATCCCAAAAATAGGTGCCCTTGGCGTGGTCAGACATCAGCGGCCACTTGGTGATCGGCAGGAAAAGACCTTCAGACGGGCCGAGGTGGCCGTAGACGCCGGACGGGATCGCATTCAGCGCGCGGTTGAACCACTCACGGCTTTTGTCATGCTTGTATTCAGGATATTTACTCATTTGAATTGCCCCCTTAACCCAGATATGCCGCGACTCTGTCTAAAATTCGGTTCAGATTGTCGACCATAGAGATCATGCCGGCCATGTAAATGTTGCCGTGGCACAATTCAGCGATCGTGCTGGCCGTGCCGGTAAACAGGCCGTAGGCCAGGTCGATGCTGGAGAATTCCATAACGGCACGCGGATTTTCGCACTTAGACTTGATCGTTGTGAAGTGGTGGTTTTTCACGTCGATCGTGGCGTAGCACACGTCTTTGATGCCCATCTGCACCTTGCCGTCCACCGTATAAAGCGCGCTCTGCTGGGAAATGCTGTCCTGGTTAGCCAGTGCAGAAATAGCGCCGGCGATCGTGTAAAACGTCAAAATCGTGCTCTCTTCAAAAAAGGCGCGGTCTTTCAGGTCCGCATCGCTCGGGCGCAGCAGCTGTGTCAAACGGTCGGTAAGCTTGGTAAACGGCCCCAAAAGGAACGACAAAACCGTTGGTATGCCTTTGACCGGCATGCCGGGCTTTGCCTCATCGATCAGGGCATTGAATTTTTCCGGCGATGTAAACGCCATCTTACAGGTGCAGTTTGCCGCACCCTCTTCCATGCGGCAGCCGCTTTGCGTAAAGTGGTACGTTACGCACGGCCCGCCCGCAACTTCAAAGCAGAGTGAAACCGGCTTTTTGAGCGTTTTCAAAATTTCTTTGGCCTGGTCATCCAGTTCGCAAAGATTTTCAAGCGTGCCCAAAACGCCATAAGCATTCACATATGCCAGGGCTTTTGCTTCTTTCAAGGTAAGATCCCCTTTCATTGTAAAATGCAAATAAAATGCCATCTAAAGTATACCATATTTGCCCATTAACGTCAACCGTTTTCACCGCCCGATGCCAAAAAGAAACGCCCGGGCGCGGGGCTTTTTCGCGTCCGGGCAAAACACATAACGATGATTTAAAGAAATAGCGGCAGGCGCTTGTGAGCCCCTTGGCACAAATCAGCAGTAGGCGCCGAAAAACGACAAATACGGCTCGCCGCGGCTTTCAGTCACTTTCAAAAGCAGACCGTCGGCCTTGCGAAACATATGTAACCGGCAGTTTTTCTGCATGCCGATCACGCCGGATGTACAGATGCGCACGCGCCTGTCGCCGTAAAGCGCATAGAGTTCAAACGCCTCCACGCGCTGGCTTTTAGAAATATCCTCTTTCAGCACGACCGTTTTCACGCGGCACGGCTTTTTAAAGCGCAGCGTGTAGCACATTTCTTTCAGCTTCGGGTTCTTTTTTTCTGCCGCAGGCTTTGCCGTCTGCGCGCGGATCGCCACACCGAAGCGCTCCAGGGCGCGCACTTCTTTTTCGCTGAACCTGCCCTGCCGGTCGGGCGGCACATTCAAAAGCAGATAGCAGTTGCCGCCGACGCTTGTATTATAAATGTGCATCAGCTTGCGCGTAGACTTGATCGTTTTATCGGTATTTTTGTTATAGAACCAAGTGCGGCTGATGGAGACATCCACCTCCGCCGGGTACCAGATCAGGTCTTTTGCGTTTTTCAGCACACTGCGGCTGCCGAGATCCTCATCCGTCGAGGTCAGTTTTTTCATTTTACCGGTCGCATCCGCCTCAGACTGCGAAGCGGCGCTGACGCGCTCCGCAACGGAAAGCGACGACGGAACGACACAAAACTCGTTTTTGCGGCTCTTGCCGCCCTCGTTGCCGACCCAGCGGATATCCGGCCCGCAAACAGCGATGTTGGCCATCGGCTGCAGCTTGCGGATCAGTGCGTAATAACGGTCCCAGTCATACTCAAAATCCACGGCGTCTTTACCTTTTGCGCCGTCGAACCACACCTCGAAAATTTCGCCGTAATTACTCAAAAGCTCTGTCAGCTGATTGCAGAAATAATCGTTATAAGCCGGCGTGCCGTAGCGCTTATCGGTCATGTCCCAGGGCGAAAGGTAAACGCCGAATTTCAGGCCGTACTGCCGGCAGGCGTCAGACACCTCTTTGACAATATCGCCCTTACCGCCGCGGTACGGACTGTTTTTGATGCAGTGCTGCGTATAAGCGGACGGAAAAAGACAAAAACCGTCGTGGTGCTTGCAGGTCAGAATGATGCCCGAAGCCCCGGCAGCCTTTACGGCTTTGGCCCAGCCTGTGGCATCGACCGGTGTTTTCAGCGTAAAATCTGCCGGATCCTCCGTGCCGGTGCCCCATTCGCGCACCTGCATTGTATTCATTCCGAAATGGATAAACACATAAAACGGGTGCTTTGCGTGTTCTTTTTGTCTTTCACTCGGCAAAACGCCAATGTATCTTTCCAGTTCTTTTTCCATCTTACTCTCCCCTGTGCAGAACGTATTTTTCAACCGCCTGGGCAAGGCCGTCCTCCGCATTGGACACCGTTTGGTATTTTGCCGCCGCACGGCAGGCGTCGCAGGCGTTGCCCATGGCAAACGACCAGCCGGCAAAGCGCAGCATGGTGCAGTCGTTTTCCGCGTCGCCGAACGCCATGACCTCCTCGGGCAAAATGCCCAGCGCCTGACACATGCCGGAAACGGCAGAGCCCTTGTGCACGCCGCTTCGCATCAGTTCCATTTGGTTTTGGACATTGGAATCCGGCAGGCTGGAAGTCCAGTCCGCGCCGTCGAAATGCTTCAGCCGCTCCGTGATGGCCGCCGCCCGATCCGGCGCCATGGAGGAAACGTTGAACTTTTCCACGTCGGAACGGCGCACCACCTGTGCCATATCTTCCACAAAATTCACATTTTCGGTAATTTTTTCAATAAACTCCGGAGGCAGGGCTCCCCCGTCAAAAAGCGAGGCTTTTTCTTTCGGCACATAGGACCAGCCGTTGGCATACATTTCATAAAACAGCGGCTCGCTTTCCAGATACGCCGCCAGTTCCAGCGCCTTTTGCGTGGGGAAAAACGCCGTGTAAATCAGCTTTTTATTCACGCGGTCGTAAACAGCTGCGCCGTTGGAATAGATCACATAATCAATAAAATCGACCTGCTGCGTTACCATGCCGATCAGCGAGATCGTACGGCCGGTCGCAATCGCCGTTTTCACGCCCCGGTTATGCGCGTCAAGCAGCGCCTTTTTCGTTCTTTCGGTCACCGTTACATGATCCGGCGCCATCAGTGTGCCGTCCAGATCTGTTACGATCAGTCGGATTGCCATTGTATCACCCCTGAAAAAAATTCACACAAAGTGCATTTTCATGCAGTTTTCAGTATACCATACCCCATGTCAAAATACAACCGCCCGAATGATTTTACAAACTGTGTGCGAAAAAATGTTGTAAATTTGACACAACTATTTTATAATGAAATTTAAGGTGGGATGATTATGCTTAAATTTTACCAGATCACAGACCTGCACTACTACCCGGCGCGTGAACTGCATGCCTGTGGCGAAGCCTGGGAAAAACGTGCAAAATACGACCAGAAATGCCTGGCCGAAAGCGAAGCGATTATTGACGCGGCGTTTGCGTACCTGGCAAACGACCGGGATACCGACATCGTTTTGATCACCGGCGACGTGGTGTGCGACGGCGAACTGGTTGGCCACCGGTCGCTGGCCAGGAAGCTTAAAAAGCTTGCCGAAAGCGGCAAAAAGATTTTTCTGATCACCGCCTCGCACGACATACGCCCGGATCCCAAAGGTTACAGCGAGGAGAAAGGCGAATACGTTGTGGAATGCGCCGACAAAGCGCAGCTTTTTGACATTTACTATGACTTTGGCCTGCGCGATGCGCTCAGCATACACAAGGCCACAAACTCATACTGCGCACAGCTGGAACGCGGATACCGTATTTTGATGCTCAACGACGACCGGCAGGGCTGGGGCGCCGACAACTACGGCTTTTCCAAAGACCAGCTGGAATGGGCGCAGACACAGATAGACGCTGCCAAGGCCGCCGGCGACAGGATGCTGGCCGTGTGCCACCACCCGCTTTTGCCGCCCGCAAAGCTTTACAAAGCGTTTTCACCGTTTGAAATGATAGACGACAGCGAAAACGTAGCTGCCTTTTTGGCCGACAACGGTATTCAGCTTTTGTTTACCGGGCACACGCACATGCAAAGCATCAACTACTTTGACAGCCCCGCAGGCAACCGGCTGTACGAAATCAACACCGCCTGCCTGACCGCCTACCCAAGCCCCATTCGCAAAATGGAGCTGCAGGGCAATACGCTGAAAGTCGCGACGAAGCACCTGGAGACGATCGACTACGATCTGCAGGCGAAGCCGTACATGCTTTACCTGAAAGAACACTTTGACTTTATGCTCAACGACATTCTGGATGCGGCGGCGCACGACATTGACCGTTTTTGCGAACTGGGCGAAAGCTTCAGCCTGAAAAAAGAAAAGTCTGAAAAATTCAAAGTGCCGCTGCACATGCTCGGCCAGCTTTTAGACCGGCTGACCTTTAAAAAAGCCGGCCGCCTTCTGGGCGTTCTGCCGAAGATCGCGCCCAGAATGTACGATGTGCGCATCCGTGACTTCTTCATTACACTCGTAAACAACCTTTACGGCGGCACGCGCAATTTTGCGCCCGGCAGCGCAGAGTACGACGCGTTTATGGCCATTGCCGACCGGCTTTTCCAGATCGTGCCGGCGGGAAGCCTGAAAGAGATGTACAAAACGACGCTGCGCCCGGTACTTTCCGACATTCTTTATAATGCCAACGGTCTCGACAGCAACGACACGCTTATTGCCCTGTAAGCTGCGGCGCGCGGGGATAAGGAAAACAATTTCATAAGAGGGGGAAAATTATGAAAAACTATGTGCCGACCAAAGAGTGGATGGCCTACGCCATAGGCGCGCTCGGTCAGGGTATGGTGTACTGCATCATGAGTTCCTACATATCCGACTTTTACCTGAACGTCATGAAGCTGACACCGCTGTTCGTTCTGCTGCTGGTGCTTCTGGCCAGGATCTGGGACGCGGTCATAGACCCGATCCTGGGCTACTGGATGGACCGCTCCAACCCGAAGCACGGCAAGCTGAAAAGCTACATCATCTACACACCGATCCCGATCGCGATTTTGACCGTGCTGCTGTTTTACGCGCCCAATCTGTCCGGCGGCGCGCTGATGGCCTACGCCGTCATCACTTACCTGTTGTGGGCGACCGTTTATTCGGTGAGCGACGTACCATTTTGGAGCCTGCCGAACCTGTTGACGCCGAACCCGGACGAGCGCGGCGCCATCATCAGCAAGGCCCGCACTTCCAACGGCGTAGGTTCCGCCGTACCGATGGCCTTTTTCATGCTGCTGGGCTTCATTCTGCCGAGCCTAGGCCTGAGCGGCACACAGCTGGAAGAGACCCGCTACATGTCGATCGCCATGTTCTGTGCCATTGTCGGCAACCTGCTGTTTATCCCCGTTTACTTTAAAACAAAAGAGCGCGTGCAGGTACCGCCCCCGCCGAAACACAAAAGGGGTGAAAAAGACGGCAAAGGCGTGCTGCACCTGATTTTCACATGCAAACCGCTGCTGCTGACGGCCGCCATGGGCATTTTATCTGCTGCGCGCTACCTGTACCAGGCCGGCGCCGTGCACGTTGCCCGGTACGCCTTTTACATTGGCGAAGACCCGACCGGCCTGACCGGCGCAGACCGCGAAGCCGCCCTGCAGGGCAATATCAGCCTGGTATCCACCGTGTTCCAGGTAGCTGCCGCCGTGGGCATGTTTGTAACGATGCTGCTGATGCCGCTGGCCTTCAAAAAGTTCAGCTATAAACAGATCATCATCAGCACTTCGATCCTGGGTTCTGTTTCCAGCTTTATCATTTACGCGATCGGCTACGAGCACTTCTGGGCCTGCGTGCCGTTCTTTGTGATCTCGTGCATCCCGCTCGGCGCCATCAACGTGTGCGCATTCGCCATGATCGGCGACTGCCTGGACTACATGGAATGGAAAACCGGCGTGCGCCTTGCCGGCACCGGGCAGGCCATCCAGAGCTTTGTGACCTCGTTCAGCAACGCGCTGGCGACCGGCTTCATCGTGGTGATGTACATGATCGTCAACCTGGACGTTGCCTCCATCAGTGCGAGCGTAACGGCCAATCCGCTCGAAATGGGGCACGAAGTGCGCCAGGGCATGTTCAGCCTGATCTCCATCGTGCCGGCCATCAGTCTGCTGCTGTGCACCGTGCCGATGTTCTTCTACGACCTGGTGGGCGAAAAGAAAGCGCGCATCACCCGCGAACTGGAAGAGAGAAGAAAAGCAAGCGGCACACTGGAAAATTGAAACCGCATTTACAAGCTCATAACAAAAAGCCTTTGCTGTTCAGAAAACAGCAAAGGCTTTTCATTTTAGTGCTTAAGCGAAAGAACGACGACCGAAAGGGCGACGTTCAACAACCGCCCGCTAAGCGGGTGAGATTAAAGCTTAAGCAAAGAAACATCCTTTCTGATATAATGGTGAATGTTCAAGCCA
>URDW01000097.1 GCA_900546735.1 uncultured Oscillospiraceae bacterium | reverse complement strand
TTAAGTCGTCGGCAGCGTCAGATGTGTATAAGAGACAGCGTCGGCGCGGTCCAGAATGGCCTCCCATTTCCAGGCCGATTTGACTTTGCCCCATTTGGAGGAGTGCATAAACAGTCCCTTCGGGTGCGTTTTGATAAAACTTTCATATTCTTCCAGATTGTTTTTATCCACGCGTTCGATCATATAACTATCCCTCGCAGTCAGTTCAGATTGAAAGCCTTTTTTCTGGCTGTTACTTATTTTAACACATTCGCGTGCGCGGCACAAGTTTCATTTGTTGACTTTTATTACATTTTAAATTATACTAAACCTAGCTTTTTATGCAGATGTCTATTTTTATGAGGAGGTTTCAGCATGGCATCTAAACATTATTGGGAGGATCCGTCTGTTTTCAAGATCAATAAAGAAGACGGCCACGTCCTCGCCCTGCCGTTTGACAGTGAGGAGCAGGCGCTTTCCGGCGAGGCGTCGCCCTACAAGCTGTCGCTGAACGGCCAGTGGAAATTTTATTGGCAGCGCGGCCTGGAGGGGGAGCCGAAGTACTATTACGCAGAAAATTTTGACGATTCCGCCTGGCGGGAGATCCGCGTGCCTTCTGTTTGGCAGACGGAGGGCTACAGCGTGCCGTATTACTACGCCAGCACGTTCCCGAAGCCGTTCAGCCGCAGCAAGGGCAAAATCCCGAAAATCAACCACAAGCTGCAGGAGATCGGCATTTACAGAAAAAAATTCACGCTGCCCGAAAATTTTAACGACCGCGAGGTGTTTTTGCATTTCGGCGCGGCCAAGTCAGCACTTGAAGTCTATGTGAACGGCCGTTTCCTGGGCTATTCGCAGGGCTCCATGGTGCCCCACGAGTTCGACGTTACGGCCTTTTTGAAGCCGGGTGAAAACCTGGTCACGGCCAAAGTCTACCGTTACAGCGACGGCAGCTATCTGGAAGATCAGGACATGTGGTGGCTGTGCGGTATTTACCGTGAAGTTTATCTGTATGCGGAGCCGAAGGTGTGCATCCGCGACTTTTTCTTCCGTACTTATCTGGATGACCGCTGCCTGAATTCAGACACACGCCTCGACGTGTATCTGAAAAGCTACGGCAGTGAATTGACGGGCTTGACCGTTACGGCAGAGCTTTTGGATGAAAAGGGGCGCATCTCCCTGGGCGATGCGAAAATGCGCCAAAACGGCGAACTTTGCACCTGCCGCTTTGCGAAGGATGTGATCGCGCCGCGCAAGTGGTCGGCTGAAGAGCCGAATACATACACGCTGGTCATCAAGCTTTATTCCGGCGAAACGCTCGTCTGCGTCAAAACGTATACGGTCGGTTTTAAAAAGGTGGAGATCATTGGCGAAAAGATCTATTTCAACGGTCAGCCGCTGATGATCCACGGCGTCAACCGCCACGACTTTGACCCCGACCACGGCTGGGCTGTGCCGCGGGAGCGCTTTTCGCAGGACCTTGGCATCATGAAGCGCCACAACATCAACGCGGTGCGCACGTCGCATTACCCGGATGACCCCTATCTTTATGAGCTTTGCAACAAGTACGGCCTTTATGTGATGGATGAGTGCGACCTGGAGACGCACGGTGTGCGCCGTAAGGGCGTGCCGGGCAGCAACCCGGTGTGGACGGCTGCCGTTGTGGACCGCATGCAGCGCATGGTGCTGCGCGACCGCAACAACCCCTGCATCTTTATGTGGTCGCTCGGCAACGAAGCCGGCGACGGCAGCAATTTTATGAAGATGAAGCAGGCCGCCCTGCAGCTGGACGACACGCGCCAGTTCCACTACGAGGGCGACTTTGACCTGACCAAGTCCGACGTGATCTCCAGAATGTACCCGGTCGAAAAGACGATGCGCCAGCTCGGCAATAAAGAGGAGATCAAGACCACGCTTTACGACAAGGTCGCCAACCAGCTTGCGGCTGACAGCAAGCCGATCCGCCCGGAAATGTACCGCGGCAAGCCGGTCATCCTTTGTGAATTTGCCCATGCCATGGAAAATTCGCTCGGCAATTTCCAGGAGTATATTGACGACTTTGAAAAGTACGACAACATGTGCGGCGGCTTTATCTGGGATTTTGTGGATCAGGCGCTGCACAGAAAAGGGCCGAACGGCGAAGATATGTGGCTGTACGGCACCGACTTTGAAAAGGATGAGCCGCGCCCGGCGTTCGACATTCCGAACACCACGGCCATGACCGGATCGAACACTTATTTCTGCGCCAACGGTATTATTGCGGCCGACCGCACGCTGCACCCGTCTATTTATGAGGTGAAAAAGGGCTACCAATACTTTGTGACCACGGCCAAAGACCTGGATCAGGGTCTTTTTGCGGTCAGAAACAAGATGCTCTTTACGAATCTTTCTGAATACCGCTGTGTCTGGAAGATCGAGGCGGAGGGTGAAAAGATCGCCTCCGGCGAGATCGCGCTGAGCACGCCGCCGCTTTCAAGTACAGATTTCCATATCGACTATGACCGTGCGGCGCTGCCGGCCAAGGAGTGTGTGCTGACCATTTCCTATTTAAAGCGCACCGAAGAGGTCTGGTGCGATGCGGATTATGAGATGTCGTGGGATCAGTTTATCCTGAAACCGCGCAGCAAACCGCTTGTGAAGATCTGCACGGAACCGGCTGCGGTGACCAAGACCAGCCGCGGCGCCGTTGTGAACGGTGCAAATTTCTCGGTGTCTATCGAAAACGGCCAGGTAGTTTCCTATAAGTATAAGGGCCGCGAAATTTTGAAAGCGCCGATGGCGCCCAACTATTTCCGTGCGCTGACCGACAATGACATCGACTTTTTGAACTTCGTTGTGCCGCTGATCCCGCTGCACCCGCTGTATCGCTGGCGCACGGCTACGCACTCGGTGCGCATGCTTCGCACGGACGTGGAAAAAACAAGCGCTTACATTGAGGTGCGCTGCGCCATGCGTGCGAACCTGATGTCTAAACTGTTTACGACATACCGCGTTTATAACGACGGCAAGCTCTATGTGTACCACAGCGGCGTGCCGGCGGCCGATATGCTGCGCTTCGGCTACCATATGCAGCTTGACAAATCTCTTGACCAGGTCGAATGGTACGGCCGCGGCGAGCAGGAGACGTACTGCGACCGTAAACGCGGTGCCAAGATTGGTGTGTACCGCAGCGATGTGCGCGGTCTGGAGCACCGCTACATGCGTCCGCAGGAAAACGGCAACCGCACAGATGTGCGCCGTGTGTCGTTTAAAGACAAAAACGGGTTCGGCGTGCAGTTTTCGGCCTACTACGACCAGACTTTGGAATTCAGCGCCCATAACTACACGACCGACCAGCTCGCCAAGTTTACGCATGTGCACACGATGGAGTACCATGATTTTAATTATGTGACGATCGACAAGTGCCAGCGCGGCGTAGGCGGCGACATGCCCGGCTATTCCTGCCTGCGTGAGCCGTACATCATCCACAAGGGCAAGAAACTGTCTTACTGTTTCCTGATGGAAGTGGTGGACGAAGCGTCTGATTCTTAAAGAAAGGGGAACGGCCGCCGGTGAAACGGATTTTTGCGCACATCGGTTTTTCGATGGCAGCTGCGCTGATCGTTTTAAACGTGTTCCCGGCGGCCGCTTTTTATGCGGCAGGCGCGCTTTTTGCGCTGCTGCTTGTGTCTCTTTGCATTAAAAAATACAGGCTGGCTCTGGCGGTGCCGATGTGTCTCGGCGCCGCGCTGCTGGCCTGTATTTTGTTTATTGTGTTTACGGATTCGGCCGGTCATGTGATCGGGGCGCTGGACGGCAAGACTGTGTCGTGCACGGCTTATGTGACCGACTTTCCCGAGCGCTCGGGAGAATACTATGTTTATCCGGCCAAAGTCGTTTCGGCAGATCTTGCCGGTGCGCCGCAGCCGTTTGAAACGCAGCTGCGTGTGCGCACGCCGCTTGCGGCTGAACCGTACACGCTTTTCTCCTGCCGCGCGCGGTTTTATGCTTCCGGCAACAGTGCGCTGGATTCCTACGGCGCATATGCCAAGGGCGTTTATGTGCGCGCCACCGTTTTGTCGGCCGAAAGCGGCGGCGAACGTGTGCGTTATCTGTCTTACCTGATTTTGCAGCTGCGTCAGCAGATACGCACCTATTTTTCGCTTTATCCGGGCGGCGACCGCGGCGCGCTTGCCTGTGCGCTTTTGATCGGCGACACAAGCGCCATGTCAGACCGGGCCTATGCCGATTTCACCGCTTCCGGCGTTACGCACCTGATGGCGGTCAGCGGCCTCAATACAACGGTGCTCGGCACGGCTGCATATTGGGTGCTGCGCCGGCTTGGCGCAAGCGAAAAGCTGCGTGTGTTTTCAACGCTTGTGCTGCTGTTGGTCTACTGCGCGCTGACGGGGTTTACCGGTTCCGTCGTCCGCGCTGCCGTAATGCTCGGCGTGATTCTGATCGGGCAGGTCTGCAGCAAAAAGGCCGATGCGCTCAATTCGCTTGGCTTTGCCGTTTTCCTGCTTTGTCTAAATCCGTTTGCGGCGGTGGATGTGGGCACGCTGCTCTCTTGCGCGGCAACGCTGGCTCTGCTGACGCTCGTGCCGCATTTGGTTGACAAGCTGCCGTCTTTTGGCGCGGGCGTTTTTGCGCGTGCGCTGCGCACGGTTTTGGAAAGTCTGGCCATCACGTTTGGCGTGAGTGTTTACACGCTGCCGGTCACGCTGCTGTTTTTTCAAACGGTCAGTCCGGCTGCGTTTGCGGCCAATATTTTGCTGGTGCCGCTGGCCAATTTCGTTATGGGACTTGCGTTGGCGGCGTTTTGTCTGCAGGGTGTGCCGCTTTTGTCGGATTTTCTGGTGTCTGGTTTGCGTCTGCTTTGTGGTTTTATGCTGGATGTTACGTCGTTTTTTGCATCGTTTCGTTATAGTCAGCTCTCCCTGGACGATCCGGTCTGGGCGCTTGCGGCCGGACTAGCGCTTTTTATGTTCGGCGCAGCGTTTGTGCTTTATTCTAAAAAATCTCTGCAAATCGCAGCGGTGGTCACATGCGTGTTGTTCGCCGTTTCCGGTCTGTCGTGTGTGTTTTCAGCACAGGGGCGTGTGCAGCTGCGTGCGGCCGCCTCCTATGACGGCGTAGCGGCTGTTTTGCAAAACGGCGGCGAATGTGTTGTGGTCGGCACGGGTAAGGCAGGAGCGTATGATGTGGAACAGGCGGCCGGGCGCAAAAAGGTGCTTTGGTGGATCGTGCCGTCTTATGCCGAAAACGAAAGCGCTGCCGCAGCCGAGACAACGTACCGCTGCAATGTGCAAAATCTGCTTGTGCCCTATGAAAAGGATGAGGTCACAATGAATGTGCGCACCGAAAACCTGGTCGTTTCCCGGCAGACATCTCTTGATTTATGGGATGGTGTTCGTGTAGAATATATCTATAAGGAAGACGGCCGCTTTTTGGTGCAGTTTGAAATTTACGGCCGCACGGTCGCCGTTACGGATGATGCGGCACTGGCGCCGCCGGGTACGGATCTGCTGCTGTGCGAGACCGCTTCCGGCGCGTCGGGCTTTGGCACAGTCGTCTGTGCAGATGCTGAAAACGGCGAGATCGACATGGAAAGCGGCTGCACGTTTTTGTTTGCGCCGCAGCGCCAGATCATGTACAGAAAGGACAGGCAATGGGAAACATAACGGAAAAAGAATTTAAGGACCAGCTGAAAGCGCAGCAGTTTGCCGGCGCCTATTTGATTTATGGAGAGGAAACGTATTTAAAAGACCGCGCCCTTGCGCAGCTGCGTGCCAAAGTGGTTGCCAAAGAGGCGCGCGAGATCGATTACCGCTTTTTTGAGGGCAAAAGTGTTTCAATGGACACCGTGCTGCGCGACTGTGAAATTTTGCCGATGCTTGGGCAGTACCGCCTGATCGTCGTCGGCGACTATCCTTTTGAAAGCAGCAAGGAGATCAGCGAGCTGGAGGCGTATTTAAAAGACGCTTCGCCCAGTACGGTTTTGGTCTTTCACTATGATGCGGTGGATTTTGACACAAAAGGCAGCGCCCGGTTTAAAAACGCGTTTAAAGTGTTTTCCAAGCATGCCGCCTGCTTAAAATATGACAAAAAGGGCGAGCGTGATCTGCTGCGCTACATCACAGCCTATGTGGAGCGGCAGGGCAAAAAAATAGCGCCCGGGGCGGCCTCCTATTTTCTGGCAAGCGTCGGCGCTGATTTGTGCACCGTGTTCAATGAACTCGACAAGCTCTGCGCCTACGCGTCCGCGCCGGAGGTCACGCGCAGCGATGTGGACGCGGTCTGCATCAAATCGCTGCAGGCGCGCGTCTATGACATCTCCAAAGCTGTGCTGCGCGGCGATTATGACGGCGCCTGCCGTATTCTGAACGCGCTTTTTGAGCAGCGCGAACAGCCGGTCATCATTTTGTCGGTCATTGCCTCCTGTTTTGTGGACATGTACCGCGCCAAGCTGGCCCGCGCCGGCGGGCACGACCTGGGCGAAGTGCTTGCCGCCTACAATTACCGCGGGCGCGAATTTGCGCTGCGCAACGCCTCGCGCGACAGCCAGGCCGTTTCTGTGGAGCAGCTGCGCGACTGTATGGATATTCTTTCTGCGGCCGACATGAAGCTGAAGTCCACGGCGGCTGATGCACGCCTGGTGCTGGACGAAACGCTTGTGCGCCTGATGATGACGGTAAAGGGGGCGGCGCGTTGATTCGTGTGCAGGAAGCCGTTGTGGTAGAGGGCAAGTATGATAAAATCAAGCTGGAAAGCGTGATCGACGGCCTGATCATTGAGACGAACGGCTTTGGGATCTATAAGGATAAGGCGCGGCTGCACTTTATTCAGAAAATGGCGCGTGAACGCGGCATTATTCTGCTGACAGATTCGGACGCCGCCGGTTTTCAGATCCGCCATTACATTGAATCGGCTGTGCCGAAAGATCAGATCAAGCACATTTATATTCCGGAGATTTTCGGCAAAGAGCGGCGCAAAGCGCAGCGCTCGCGCGAGGGAAAACTCGGGGTGGAGGGCATGGACATTGCCGTTTTGAAAAAGCGGTTTGAAGAAGCCGGTGTGCAGTGTGCGGCGCCGGCGGAACCGGCCATCACAAAGGCCATGCTTTTTGAAGATGGCTTTTCAGGCGGTCCCGGCAGCCGGGAAAAAAGAAAGCGCCTGCTTCATGCGCTTGATCTGCCGGAATTTCTTTCGGCCAATGCGCTTTTGCAGGTGCTTAACCAGTCGTTCACGCCCGCGCAGTACCGCGAGCTGGTCGCCGCATTGTCCGGCTCGCAAAATGCGGCGGACAGTGCGCCGTAAATACTTATAAAGTTTAGAATCTGCGCGCAGAACATGCGCGCTTTATTCTTTTTTGGCTTTTATAACGCTGCTTGTCTGCTCGCGGCCGCAGGGGCGCGGTGTTTTGTACATCATGGCGTGCAGATCGGTCCACACACATTCTTTTTCGTAAAGACGCCTGGCATTTTCCGGCAGCTCCAGCGTGTCGCGGTGTTTGGTGATGATGGGCAGACAGGCGCGCCGACCCATTTCGTGGAGCGCCTGCCGTCCGCGCTCGTTGAACGCCAGAATATGCAGATACGGCACTTCTTTTATATCTTCGTGTGTAATGCCCAGAAAAGCGCGCAGCACAATGCGCCGCAGACGCGCGTGCGTGTAACGCTTGGATTTGACGGAATCGATCAACTCGTCCAGCGTACGGGCGCTTTTTACACAGGCCGCAAAGCGGTGCTCCAGCCCCTCCGTCACGTCCGGGATCTGCAGAAAATCGTGCGTCTGCATGGTGCGCAGCTTGCACAGCACAGCGCGCTCGCAGCGTGACAAGGCGGCAAAATCCTCATTCTTCTGCGCCATTTTGCGCCGCACGGCGCCGGCGCTGTATTGTTC
>URDW01000096.1 GCA_900546735.1 uncultured Oscillospiraceae bacterium | reverse complement strand
GTTAATATTTTAAAGAAAATATACAAATCCTGTAAAATGGCGCATTTATTTGACGGATTTTGCGCAAAACATTCGATAAAAAGCATAATTTTTGGATAAACATTTTTTCCTTAGCCGGTATAATGCGCGTAAAAATCCCGTACCGTGCCAAATTCCAAACGCAGGCACACCGTATACAGATTTAAATGTTTTTGAATTGTAAACAAATTATAACAGAAATGCCGAATCCCAGCCATAGATCCGCGCGTTGTTATGCAAACAAAAAACAGCAGTCTTCTATATGAATATTTTTTAATCCAATCTGAAAAACAAAACTTGTCTGCGCCAAAAATTCATGGTACACTACTCCTGCAATTCAGCAATATTTACAAATTAAAGGAGGGCATTATGAAGTTTTTTAGTAAGGTTTGGGACGCAATCCACACGCGTACCGCAACATACGTCTTCTTTGTGCTGAGCGCACTGGCGTATGTCTTTTTAAACGGCGCAGCGTGGTCCTATTCCTGGATCGCACAGCTTTATCCGGGCGGCAGTCAGTTTGTGCCCACCATGCTCGGCGTTATTATTGCCGTGGCCGCCGTGCACCTTGCCTATCTGCTCTATTTGTCTTTTACAGACAGAAAGAAAAAAAGCAAGCTGAACACCGCTCTGAAAATCATCCATACTATTTTTATTCTGCTTAGCATCATGCTTTTTGTTTACACGCTGGTTTTGGTTTTCGGGCTGGATTCCGGCATTTCTTCCGACAATATCGCACGCGGCTTTGAAGCCATCGCCGCCAATTTGGTAATCGTTATTCTGGCGTTCGTTCTGCCGCTGGCGCTCCTTTTCTGTGAATCGCCGAAAAAGGCGCTCCGGGGCACGATAGCCGCCGTTGTCGTCGGCGCACTTGCCGTAAGCCCGATGCTGATTAATTCCGGCAGCTCCAACAAGTGGGACGGCGATAAGATCGCACCGTACGAAATGCAGTCCGAAAACCTGATGGAAGGCGCAAGCATCGTTTACGAAAGCTTAAAACAGGACGAAAAACCGGATGCAGCGGCTTTGCTGGAAGACAATGACGACTGCTGGACGCCACAGGATCCGGACCGCATGCCGGCCGACAGTACAGCCGACATCAACAATAGCTATGTGGAGATCCAGCTGGCACAGACCAGCACGTTCAACACAGCCGTGATCGAAGAAGTCGGCAACGAAGCACAGTACTTCCGCCTGCAGGCACTGCAGGGTGAAGAATGGGTCACGATCTACCAAAGTGAAAAGATCCAGACGAGCCGCCTGTGCAGCTTTGACGCCGTTACGACGGACCGCATCCGCCTTTCGATCGACAAGTTCCGCAGCACCGACACACCGGTTAAGATCCGTTCCATTCAGCTTTATAATGAGCCTGTGCGTGACGCAAAAGATTTTGAAGTTACAGCGTACCAGCGTCTGGACGGTGATGTGCCGACCGAGATCCTGGCAAAAGGCGAAGAATATGTCAATAACTATGCACGCTTTTACGATGTTTACAGCACCGTCATCGTGTTTGGCGCCACCCACTGGCAAGAGGACGGCACGCTCGGCTTTGGTGAGGGCGGCGAAGAAAAATTTGCCCGCGAGGTGGAAGCCTTAAAAGAAATCATTGCACACCGCTCTAACCCTGACCATGAAGTCAAGCTGATCATCACTGCGCTGGCAGACGGCACCTGGGGCGAAGGCCATAACGGCGTAAACGGCTACATGGCCGAAAACTGGGAGACGGTCGCCGACCAGATCGTGGAATTCCTGAACAAATACGACTTTGACGGCGTAGACATTGACTGGGAGTATCCGCAGACGCCGGACGACTGGAAAACGTACGACCAGTTCATTGCCCGCCTGGACGACGGTATGCACGAAACCAACCCGGATGCGATCCTGACCGCCGCACTTTCTGCCGGCAGCCTGGGGATGGCGGCAGAAACTCTCGACCGTTTTGATCAGATCCAGTTTATGGCTTACGACGGCAGCGACGAGGACGGCTACCAAAGTTCCCTGCAGCAGGCGCAGGAAGGCATGAAGGCGTTTATTGACGCCGGCGCCGACATCAGCAAGATCAACATCGGCATTGCCGCCTACGGCCGTCCGGTAAACGGTACGCCTTACTGGGGTACCTGGCGTGATCTGGCCGATGCGACATATTGGAACAACAAGTATTTCACGGTTTATGACAGCGACCAGGTATATGAGGGCACGTTCTGCTCCCCTGCCCTGGCCGGTGACAAAACAGCCTATGCGCTGTTCAGCGGCGCAGGCGGCGTAATGGTCTTCCGTGTGGCGTGCGACAAAACAATGGACGACCCGAACAGCGTGGCCTGCGGCATTGAAAATGCCTTAAAGCGCTACGTTGCCAACTGGTAAATAAGCACAGATCCCGGTCATATCTGACCGGGATTTTTTTATCTGTCTGTAAAAGCGTTTCAGCTGACATTATATGTTTCTTTTAAAATATGCGTCCGCCAGTTCGCTGGCGCCGCTTTCGGTGATTTGGCCGTTTTCCAAAATCAAAACACGGTCCGCGAGCGCTGCCGCACAGCGAAAATCGTGTGTTACGGTAATCATTGTATTGCCGGTTTGCCAGTGCAGATCGTTCAGTGTCTCGACCGTCTGTTTCAGATTGTCGTAATCCTGTCCGACAGTCGGTTCGTCGAGCAGCACGACCTGTGGTTCCCCAGCCATTACGGCTGCAATGCCCGCGCGCCGCTTCTGCCCCTCAGACAGAGAATGCGGGTGGCGCTTTTCCAGACCGGCAAGTCCAAAGCGTTCGATCATCTCCTGCGCTTTTTCGGCAGAAACGGCCTGATAAGCGATCTCCTCAAGCAGTGTCGGCATAAAAAGCTGGTAGGACGGGTTCTGGTAAACAAAACCGACCTTTTTGAACCATGCGCTGCCGGCTTTTTTCTTTTTGTCGCCTGGCAAAATATTTTGCACAATCCGGCCGCCGGTCGGTTTGGTAAGGCGCGCTAAAATGCGCAAAAGCGTTGTCTTGCCGCAGCCGTTTTCGCCAAGCAAAACGATGCGCTCGCCGAAACGGATCGCAACGGAAACATCATTTAAAATGCTGCGGTCACGAACGGAAAACGCCATGTGCTGCGCCTCTATGCAGACATCCTGTGCCGGCAGCGTACATTCCGGCTGCGCATACAGCTTTTCACGGTTGTTCTTTAATAGTGTGTTGGGATCGTCACTGCGAAAAAGCCGGCCGTTTTTCAGCCAGATCACGCTGTCTGCATACGGCAGCACAACATCCAGCCGGTGTTCTACCAGTAAAACGGCAAAGCCCAAACGTGTCAGATCTTTCAATCTGTTTAAGAGCAGCGCCCCACCCTCCTTGTCCAAGTTGGCAAGCGGTTCGTCTAAAACCAGAATTCTCTGCCGCATAGCCAGCGTAGCTGCTGTGATGAGCCGCTGTTTCTGCCCGCCGGAAAGCGTTTTGGTCGGCCAGTGCGCTTCCAGTTTCATCTGTCGCAGGCTTTCGTGCACAGCTGTTTCGATCTGCTGCGGAGGATATTTCAGATTTTCACAGCCGAAAGCGACTTCGTCCTCTGTCAAATCATGTACGATCTGTTCATCGGCATTCTGCAAAACACTGCCGACCAGACGGGAACGTGCGCTGATGTGCATTTCATTGGCCCGTTTTCCGTCCAGAAACACATCGCCTGAAAGCTCGCCGCCGTTGATGAACGGGATCACCCCATTGATCACGGACAGCAGCGTTGTTTTACCCTCGCCCGAAACGCCGGAGAGCACCATAAATTCGCCGTACTTCAGTTTCAGATCTACCTGATCGAGCACCTTTTGCGCGCTGCCTGCATAAGCAAAAGACACGCCGCGCAGTTCAATTGCCGTACTCATAGGATCACCGCCATCGCGGCAACAGAGACCGCTGTTAATACGGCAAAGATGCCGTCGCGCAGGCGAAAGCGCACGGGATGATAGACGGTTGCATCTTTGTCATCCAGCACAAACCCACGCGTCTCCAGAGAAAGAGACAATGTGTCGGAGATATTGATGATCCGCATCGCAAGCGGGATGAAAAAGGCGCGGTAAACGCAGCCGGGTCTGTACCAAGCCATATGCACGCCGCGCGTTTTCATGGCCTCCCAGATCTGGCGCACCTCACTGATCAGTACCGGAATGAAACGAAGGGTAACGAGCATGCCAAGTGTAATAACACGCGGACATTTCAGCTGTACCAGACACCGGGTCAGCTCCGCCGGCGGCACCGAGATCATCGGCACAGCACAAATGCCGAGCAGCAGCGCGCGGCCGACCGTTTCCCAAAAAGAATCGAAACCGCCGCTGACCGGCGCAGACAGCAGCGCCATAAGCACACCAAATAAAAACATGCCAGCGCCCATCTTTAAAATGGCTTTCCAAAACCCAAACGCACAATAAATAACGGCTAAAACAGCTATAAATATAAACACAGACAAATGTCTGGAAAAAATCATACCGGCGACCAGCGTAACGAGGGAGGAGAAAAAACCTACCAGCGGATAAAGCGGACGCTTGGATTTAAACTGTTCAAACATTCTGATCTTCTCCGTAAGGTTTTAGTTTACCGGCTTTTTGCAGCTCCTTCGCGATTTTCAGCCCAAGCCATGCACCGAGAAAACCGAGCACGACCGTGCCAAGCGAAGTGAAGATGCCGGCAACCGGATTGCGCAGTAAATCGTCGTAACTGCTGCCGTTCAGCCAAATACTGAACACAAGTGTGACCGGCAATGAAAGCGGCATATAAATACCGGCGGCAAAAAAGACGGCGCTTGTTTTTTGATAGCCCCTGAAAAACAGCAGCATCAGCGCTTCGGCAATCAGCGCAGCCACAAACTGGTTAAAGAACATAACGGTCGACATGAACACAAGCGGCACACCGGAAAAGAGTCCCAAAACCGTCAGTGCACCGGGTTTGCGCACCTTCATCAGACCGATCGCACAGAAAAGCGCATAAAGCGGCGCAGCCGCCATGTTGCGAAGGCCGAACAAAGTTGTGTGCATGACAAGCGGCATCGTAAGGCCCCCGGCAAGCGTCATAGCCGCCGCCAAAACGGCCAGAAAAACAAAATCCTTTACACCGAATTTTTTTAAAATTTTATGACTCACCTTTTTTCTCCTTTTTCTTTTTAGCAATTACGCCGCGTATGGTAGAAATGACATGCGCCGTGCCGGCTACCGGGTGCACAAACATGATACGCGGCCCGGCATAGCGCATGACCGCACGGATGCGCTCGCGCATATCCGGTTTATAGCAGTGGATCGGGCACTGGCTACAGAAAGTTTTGCTGTCGCCAAACGGACAGTGCGCAAGGCGGTTCAAGGCATAATCGCAAAGCGCCTGGCATTCCGGACACAGCTGCCCTTTTCTGGTTTTATGCACGCCATGACAATAAATTTGAATCATTTCCGGCAAAGCTGCCTGTTCTTTTTTGACACGGTCTTTCATTAAGACAGCCTCCCGTTATCTACACTGTATACTTTTTCAGCGATGCGCATGGTGGACGCGCGGTGTGAAACAAGTAAAATAGATTTTTCCTTTTTCACACGGTCGAGGGATTTTAAGATTCGGCCCTCATTCAAACTGTCCAGATTGCTGGTCGGTTCGTCCAGCAAAATCATCGGCGCATCGCTCAAAAACGCCCGCGCAAGCCCAATGCGCTGGCGCTCGCCGCCTGACAGCAGATCGCCCAATTCGCCGACGTTCGTGTCGTACCCGTCCGGCAGGGTCATGATAAAATCATGTACAGACGCTTTCTTTGCCGCCTCCACCACTTCTGCATGTGTTGCATCGGCCTTCGCGATTTTGATATTTTCTTCAATAGAAGTGTGAAACAGCTGCGTTTCCTGCGTTACAAAACTTTGATTGCTGCGCAAAGAAGCCGTTTTGATTTCTTTAACGTTTTTGCCTGACATAGACACACGTCCGTCCTGCACATCCCAAAAACGCATGAGCAAACGAAGCACAGTGGATTTGCCGGAACCGCTCGGACCCTGAATGCCAAGCACGCCCTTTTCCGGCACCTGCATGTCAAAACCGCGCAGGATCTGCTCTTCGTTATAAGCAAAGTCCACCCCGCTGCATGCCATGCCGCCAAAT
Organism: uncultured Oscillospiraceae bacterium; assembly: GCA_900546735.1. GTDB lineage: Bacteria > Bacillota > Clostridia > Oscillospirales > Acutalibacteraceae > Scybalenecus > Scybalenecus merdavium. The sequence goes on along the minus strand of URDW01000096.1, from coordinate 2,242 downwards.
TGTACCTCGGCGCCGTCAGTGTTTTCGCAAACGGCCGGTGTTTCGTCTAAAATATCCAGCACACGCTCCCCGCTTGCCAGTGTATGTGTCAAGTTGCCGGCAAGGCCGCTCAGCGCGGCGACCGGGCCAAAGGAACTCATCATACCAACGGTCGAGGCCAGCACAGCGTCAAAGCCGACAGCACCCTGATTGTACAAAACAATGCCGCTGAACAGCATGGCAAAAGAAAACGCCAATATTACAGAATCGGCCGCGGCGCCGGTATGGCCCTCTGTTTTTTTCATGGAAGATTGCAAGGCATTGAGTTCATCCGTGCGTTTTTCCATCTCTTGCAGACGTTCTTTTGTTTTGCCGAAACGGATGGTTTCCACCAGGCCGCGCATGCTGTCGAGCAGATAACTGGAAAGAGCGCCGGCACGGCTGCGATACGTCATGCCCGCGTCGCGGCTGAAGTGCGAGGCCGTAAGCGGCACGGCCACGCCGACGACAACATAGGCAAGCAGCGCGATCAGCATAAACAAAACATGGTAATGCGCAAAAAATGCCAGCATAACGGCGCAGGTGATCACAGCAATACAAATCGGTGAGATCGTATGCGCGTAAAATACCTCCAGCAGTTCAATATCGCTCGTAATGATCGAGATGAGATTGCCCTTGTCGCGCCCCTCCAGTTTTGCAGGCGCCAGACGGCGCATGGCGCGGAAAATTTTGTCACGGATCAGCGCCAGAAGCTTAAACGCAATATAGTGGTTGCAAGCCTGTTCACCGTAGTGCAGCAAGCCGCGCAAAACGGCGCAGACAGCCACGATCGCAAACGCGGCGCCAACGGCAATGCCGCCGCTGAAGCCGGTCGCATCCAGAAGCCCGAGTGCGCCGACGACTGTGATGGATATGGCGCATAAAAAACCGGTCACGCCAAGGAACACAGCCAACACCATAAACCCGGCCAGCGGTTTTACCAGGCCGATCAGGCGCGCCATGATCCTGATGCCGCTTTGTTTTCGTTTCACTGCGCATCGCTCCTTTCCCCAAACTTTTCCAGTGAGAACTGCGTATTATACATTTCCGCATACGGTCCCTGTTCCTGCATCAGTACACTGTGTGTGCCGCGCTGCACGATCTTACCAGATGACAAAACGTAGATCTCGTCTGCACAGACAACGTTTTCCAGACGGTGCGAAATCAGAAGCACCGTTTTTTTGCCGCGCATGGAGCGAATGACCTGCATAATGTCATTTTCGCTTTCTGCGTCGATGTTGGAGGTCGCCTCGTCAAAAATATAGATCGGTGTATCGTGCAGAATGGCTCTTGCCAGGGCAAGGCGCTGCCGCTGGCCGCCCGAAAAGTTAGCCCCCTGCTCGCTCAGCACCGTTTCCAGCCCCTGCTGCTCCTCTAAAAACGGCCAAAGCCTGACTTGCTTTAAAGCAGAGACCATACGCTCTTCAGACGCATCCGGTGCGGCCATTTGAAGATTCTCGCGCACCGTGCCGGAAAATATGTAACTGTTATGGGTGACGACCGTGATGCTTTGCATCAGATTTTCTTCACTGATTTCGCGCACCGGCACCCCGCCCACTGTAATGCTGCCGGTATAGCCTTTTACAAGGCCGCTTAAAAGAGAAGCCATTGTGCTTTTGCCGCAGCCGGATTTGCCGACAACGGCTGCAAAAGCACCGCTTGGGATCTGCACGTCCACATTCTGCAGAACCGGCCGCTTTTGGTCGTACGAAAAACTGACGTCACGAAACGCGACCGCACTGCTGCCGGCCGGTATTGTCTTTGTGCCCTGCTCCGGTTCATCCATTTCCAAGATGCGAAACAGCTTGTCGCTGGCGGCCATGCCGTTCATGGCCACATGGAAAAAGGAGCCCAGCATACGAAGCGGCAAAAAGAAATCGGCTGCAAGCATAATGACCAGAAACGCCTGCGCCAGCGAAATCGTGCCAGCCGCCACCTGTGAAACGGAGATGATCACACCGATCGCCGCGCCGCCGTAAGCAATGATATCCATGACCGTTACAGAATTCAGCTGCATAGTCAAAACTTTCATGGTGATGCGGCGAAATTCCTCGGCCTTTTCGTTCATCTGCACATTTCGGCGTTCATCAGCCTGATAGATCTTTAACGTCGTCAGCCCCTGAATATTTTCCAAAAACGTATCGCCGAGATCAACATAAACGCCCCAGTATTTTGACCTGTCTCTTATACACATCTGACGCTGCCGACGACTTAATAGGTGTAG
>URDW01000095.1 GCA_900546735.1 uncultured Oscillospiraceae bacterium | reverse complement strand
GTTCTCCAAGCGCGCAGCCGACTGGATCGCGGGGGCGCTGCCGGTAGAGGGCAGCTATGTGCCGCATCTCGATCTGTCGGCCTACCCGCCGAAGGAAGAGCTTGAAAAGCAATATAAAACCATGATCATGGAGGAAATCAAAAGGGAGGATCCGCAGTTTTATGATAAATGGTGTAACGATGAAGCTTGTGATGGATGATTACATCCTGCATACGCTGAAAGAGGATATTACAAGCGAAGACGTGTCCACAAACGCGGTCATGCCGCAGCCCAAAATGGGCACGGCGCAACTGATCTGCAAGGACACGGGCGTGCTTTGCGGTCTGGACGTTTTTAAGCGTACGTTTGAACTGCTCGATGAAAATGTGCAGGTGCAGTTTTTTGCCGAGGAGGGCGCGGCGGTCGAGCCCGGCCAGCTGCTCGGCGAACTGCACGGCGACATCCGCGTGCTGCTGTCGGGCGAGCGCACGGCGCTCAATTACCTGCAGCGCATGAGCGGCATCGCCACCATCACGCGCCGCTATGTGCAGGCGCTGGCGGGTACGGATACCGTTTTGCTCGACACGCGCAAGACCACGCCGAACATGCGCCCGTTTGAAAAATACGCCGTTAAGGTCGGCGGCGCCATGAACCACCGCTACAACCTTTCCGACGGCGTGCTGCTCAAAGACAACCACATCGGCGCGGCCGGTTCTGTGCAGAAAGCGGTCGAGGCGGCGCGCGCCTACGCGCCGTTCGTGCGCAAGGTCGAGGTGGAGACGGAAACGCTTGACCAGGTGCAGCAGGCGCTGGACGCCGGCGCCGACATCATCATGCTCGACAACATGGACAACGCCACCATGAAAAAGGCGGTCGAAATGATCGGCACGCGTGCCGAGACGGAGTGCTCGGGCAATGTCACGCTGGAGCGTTTGGCCGAGATCGCGGCCATCGGGGTCAACTACGTTTCGAGCGGCGCGCTCACACACTCTGCGCCGATCCTTGACATCAGTCTGAAAAACCTGAAACCGGTAGAATAAGTGCGAAAACAGGCGCTGCATTTTTGCGGCGTCTGTTTTTTTGCGCGGCTTTTTGACAATTTATGCCCGGCGTGCGTGCTAAAATGATGTCCACACCAAAAAAGGATGGGGTCCAATGAAGACGCGCGTCAAAACATTTTTGGTGATGGAAAAGGGGAAAAAGTCAAAAGTACTGCGGCCCGTTGCAGAAAAAGGCGCTTATTTTTTGCTGGGGCTGCTTTTTGCGTCCGGCACGGTCATGGGCAGCTGCTCGCCGTTTGCCGTGGCTTTTGTCAGCGTCTGCCGCGGGGCGGACTTTTTGTTCGCATCGCTCGGCGCCGCGGCCGGCTATGCCCTGTCGGGTTCACGCGACCTTTTTCTGCGCTATACGGCCGCTACGCTGATTTCAGCCATCGGCGCGTTTGCGCTGCGTTCGGCATTTGTGAAAAACGCGCTGCCGTTTTCGGTCGGCATTTCGTTTGTGTCTGTTCTGGCCACAGGCCTTGTGTTTGCGTTTTCCAATTCGGCCGCCGTCAGTACATACGCCGTGCTTGCTGCAGAAAGCTTTTTGGCCGGCGCGGCGGCATTTTTTCTGTACCGTGCCTTAGAGGCGTACCGCCGCGGCGTGCGCGTGGCTTCCATGACGCTGGTCGATTTGTGCTGCAGTGTCGTCAGTTTCGCGTTTGCGCTCGGCGGTCTTGCGCGGCTGAGCCTGTACTCTGTTACGCTGTCCGGTATTCTTGCATCGCTTTTGATCGTCTGCGCCGTGCGCTACGGCAGCTTAAAATGGGCGCTCATCTTGGCGCTTTCGTTCGGCTTTTCGCTTGGCTTGTCCGGGGAAAATATGATTTTCCTGGTCGGCGCCTACGGCTTTTCCGCTATGGTGTGCAGTATTTTTTTGCAGTTCGGCGTGTTTTTCAGTGTGTTTGCCTATGTGCTCTCCATGCTTTTCTTTTCTGTGGCGGCCGGCGGCTATTACGCGCCGGGTGTGGAGGCCATCATCGGCGTCATCTTCTTTTTGCTGCTTCCCGTTTCGCTTTGCGATAAAATCGAAAACTTCCTGTCGGGCGACGAGATCTTGCCGGAGGGCTCGCTGCGCCAAAGCCTTGTCGTCAAGCTGCGGTTCGCCTCTTCTGCCATGGCGTCCGTCTCGCAGAGCGTTGAGCATGTGTCGGAAAAAATACGCGACATTGCCCGAAGCGAGGCGCAGCAGGAAAATGCCGCGCTTTCTTCGCGCGAGCTGATCGCAAAAGAGCTGATCGAGGAAAAGACCAGCCAGATCCGTCTGGTCGCTTCGGAACAGTTCGACTGCATTGCGGACATGCTGATGGATCTGTCGTCGGAATTTGACGACGCAGAGACTTTTGACAGCTACCTGGCCGGCAAGATCCGCTCCATGCTGCTCGCGAATGAGATCACGGTGCAGAGCATCAGCGTTATTACGGACAAGTATTCGCGCAGCCGTGTGGAGATCCAGACGAGCGCACGGGAAAGCCGGGTCGCACACCCGCGCATCCGGGAAGAAATCGAAAAGATCTGCCGCAAGTCGTTTGAAAACGGGCGCATCCTCGCCTCCGGCCGTGAGCGCCTGATCGTCTATTCACAGCGCCCGAACTATAAAATGGAGATCGGCTTTTCCCAGCACAGCGCTTCGGGCGGCCTGTGCGGCGACACCATCAAGCTCATCAACGATGCCCGCGGGCACGAAGTTCTGATTTTGAGCGATGGCATGGGCACCGGCGGCCGTGCGGCGCTGGACGGCGCCATGGCCAGCGGCCTGCTTTCCAAGCTTTTGTCCGCCGGCTTCGGGTTCGATGCGTCGCTGCGCGTCGTCAATTCGGCGCTGCTGGTCAAATCGAACGAGGAAAGCCTGGCCACGCTCGACATTGCAAGCATCGACTTGTTCACCGGCCGGTGCGAGTTTTACAAGGCCGGCGCCGTCGTCTCCTACATTGTAAAAAACAGCAGCGTGCAGAAGGTGGAGCTGTCGTCCATGCCGGCCGGCATTTTAAAGGGCATTGAGTTTGCCAAGCGCACGGCGGTGCTGGGGCCCGGCGACACGGTCGTTCTGCTCAGCGACGGCGTTTGCCCGGACGGTACGGACTGGCTCGATTATTACTTGGAGTATGCGCAAAAAGGCAGCTGCCAGCAAACGGCCGAGGCCATCGTGGCCAATGCGCTGAAACGGCGCGAGGGCGTGCGTACGGACGACATGAGCGTGATCGTGGCCAAACTGAAAAATAATGAGTAACGGTGTATATAAAGAAGCGGCGCGGCAGTGATCTGCCGCGCCGCTTTGTGCGCATAATTATTGTTCTTTTGCCTTGGCGGTGATCTCGTCGGGCGTGATCTCTACCACGCCGGTGCGTGCCAGGCTGCGTGCGATCGCGTCGTCAAAGCCCTGCATGTTGCTCTTGGCGTATTTTTCGCAAATGGCGCGCAGGGCGCTGATTTTTGTTTCATCGTCTTCCACAAGGCGCGCCGTGCCAAAAAACATGGCCGATGCGTACTTGGTGGTGTAGTGCTGTGGAATGGGGTCTACCCCGGTTGCGCAGCTCAGCAGCACGCGGCTGTTTTTTTGCAGCACGTCCAGCTTTTTGCCCTCCAGGGCACAGTGGAAATAAATGTTTTTGCCAATGCGTGCCGGCGAAACGGGCACCGCGTAGGGCACGCTGCCGTCGCACATGGAAAGGGTCGCAAAATCGCTTTCGTCCAGTGTTTTCCAGGCAAACGCTTCGTCGCGTTCCTTTTCTTTCCTGCGCATGTGTGAACCTCCTTAAGAACCGTTGTATTTGCTTGCGGCGCTGAAATACTGCTTGCCGTTTTCGGTGCGGATGCCCTTTGCCTCCATCAGTTCCGACACGGTCACAAACTGAAAACCTTTGGCGGCCAGCTTCGGCAGCGCCATCTCCACTGCGTCGATCGTAGTCTCGTAAATGTCGTGCATCAGGATGATGTCGCCGTCTTCTGTATTCTGCATGATATTTTCATATATTTTTTTGGCGTTTTTCAGCTTCCAGTCCTGCGTGTCCACCGACCAGTAATAAATCGGTGTGCCGGCATATTTGCGTATGGTGTCGGTGATGGTGCCGCCGGGGCAGCGAAATGCCGTTGGGTATTCGCCGCTGGCCTTTTTAATGGCTTCGGTGCCCTTTTTAATGTCGCTTTCCGTCACCTTTTTGCCGTAATGCGTGTGGTCATATGTGTGGTTGCCAAGCTCGCAGCCAAGCTCCAGTTCGCGTTTCAGCAGGGCAGCGTTGTCGCCGCCGGTACGGTTGCCCACCATAAAGAATGTGGCGCGCGCGTCGTACTTTTCCAGCAGGTCCAGCAGGCGGCTGGTCGTTTTGTAGTTGGGTCCGTCATCAAACGTCAGGGCGATCATCGGTTTGTTTTTGTCTATTTTGTGTGAACCGCTGCGGATCTTGACGGGCGTCGCTTCGCTCCATGCCGCCCAAATCCTGTCTTTGCCGTCGTTTAAAAACGGGCGCACACGAAAGCTGTATGTTTCGCCCGGCGTCAATTCGGTAACGCTGGCGCTCGTTTCATCGGCACTGTCAAACAGAATCGACTGCGCGTCTGCCTGGTTTTCTTCGGTGAATTCGCCCTGTGTATAGGCCAGCTCATAACCGCTGCACGGCGTTTTGCCCCAGGCAATGTCGGCAATGCTCAGTTTGGTAGAGGAGGCGGCCGGCGCTTTTAGTGTCTGCGGCGCAATGGCCAGCTTTGCCGGTTCGCTCATCGTGCTTTCAAAGGTTTGGTTGCCGAAGTTTGCTGTGGCTTCCACCGTAAAGTATAAAATGCAGCCGGTCTGTTCGATCGGCAGTTCGGCCTGAAGCGGCTCGTCCTTTTGCACCGTCCGTACGGCTGCATAGTCGCCGTCACCCGTTTTCTGGTACACGGTGTAGCTGTCAGCGTGTTTGATACGGCTCCAGTTCAGCGTGGCGGTGCTGCCGTCTGTGCTGACTTTCAGGTCCGAAACGGTATCCAGATGTGTGGAGTGGTAGTATTCGGCGGTGACGCCGGCGCATACCAGGATCACGACGGTGAGCGCGGCGCAGATCCATTTTATCTTCTTCGACATGTTTCCCTTAGCTTCTCCCTTTTCATACTGTTTTCACATCAGCCTCATTATAGCATGCGGCATATTTTTTTGGCAATAACAATAATTGTTAAGAATTCTTAATATTGGCTGCGGATTTTTGTGCATGCCGGTCTTTTGATACTGGTAAATTTATATTGAAAATAAAAGGTGGATATGATACCATAAAATCAGCCGGCTTGGCAGCCTAAAATTGCCAATCCGCGCGGGAAAGAGGGGTAATTTATGGATGAAAATGTACAGCAGGAAAATATTGTCCGCCTTGCACGCAGGCGGCGGCAGCAAAAACAGCGCAAAAAGCGCCTGATCATTGCGGCGGTTTGTGTGCTGGCGGTCCTGGTGGCCGGCGTGCTTGCCTATGTCATCCCTTTTCGTCTGGTTTCGCCGGCGCCGGACAAGCTGCAGGTCTATGAAGACATCGGCGACGGCGCGCAGCTTCGCGTAGGCGTTATGAGCGACACACAGCTTAAGGATGATAAGATCATTGCCGAAAACGGCGGCGTCAACCACAACGCCGAAAATTTAAAGAAAACGCTTGAACTTTTCAAGGCGCAAAAGGTGGACATGATCATTCATGCCGGCGACATCGGCGACATGTGCACGAGCGACGCTTACCGCACCTATCAGGACACGATCGAAGAGGTTTTCCCGAACGAAAAGGAACGCCCGATCTTTTTGAACATTATGGGCAACCACGACCTTTGGTTCAATACGGACTGGACCCACGCCGTGCCCAAGCACCGGCTCTATTCCATTTGCACGGGCGATTCGCCGTGGGTGCATTACGAAGTCAACGGCTTTCACTTTATCGGCGCCAGCCCGGACATGACCGACAACACACAGGGCTATTCCGAAAAAGTCATCTCGTGGCTGCGCCAGGAGATCGAGTCGGCCGAAAAGGATATCAAGCCCGGCGACCCGATCTTTGTCATCACGCACCACAATCTGCGCGACACGGTCTACGGCAGTGACGAATGGTATGACACCGCGATCACAGACCTGCTTTCACAGTATGAAAACGTGGTCTCTATTTCCGGCCACAGCCATTTTTCGATTTTGGACGAGCGTTCCATCAGCCAGAAAAACCTGACGACCTTTACAACACAGAGCATTGCTTATGTGGAGACGGAGCGCGGTTATTTTGACGCGTTTGCCGGCGGCGAAAACATTCACCCGCCGTATTATGAGGATTATCCGATGTGCCTCATCATGAACGTGTCGCAGGAGCAGACCGTTATTGAACGGTGGAATGTGGCGAAAAACCGCGAGGAAAAGGCCAACATGCGCTGGACGCTGACTTATCCGCTCGAAAAGGGCACGTTCACTTACCGCGACGATGTGCGCCGTTCCCAGGCCGCCGCGCCGGTTTTCCCGGAAAACGCTTCGCTTACCTATGCGCCGTTTATCGAATCGTACCGGGAAGAGGACAACGGCAAGACCCTGCCCGGCATTCAGTTTACGGCGGCCATGCACCAGGATTTTGTGCATTCTTACGATGTGCGCCTGACCGATGTGGCAAGCGGCAAGATGTACACCTACCTTTACTTGTCTGACTTTGTGTACGGTATTTCCGACATGGCCAAAGAGGTGCGCTTCGCGCTCGACAGCACGCTGCCCAGCGCCCGTTACAAGGTGGATGTGTATGCCATCGACTCGTACGGCCGCTACAGCGCCAAGCCGGTCTCGGGCGAGATCCAGTGGGTCCGTCCGGCGGATTCCTAAGATTTTGCGTACAAACGTGCCGATATGATTGTATGCTTCGTTAAAAACAGTCACGGTCATCCAAAAAAAGGATGGCCGTGACTGCTTTTTGCAGCTATTTTGCTTTTCTTTTTTTGGCCAGGCGCTCCACATACCGGTCGTCGATCAGGTTGTGCAGCCCTTCCCAGGTCAGCTGGCGCTTTTCAAACCACAAAATGTCCAGCGCTTTGCGCAGCCCCTTGGGGTTCAGGCGTGCTCCCGCTGCATGGCTGATGCCGTTTGCCTCCAGAAAGGTGTAATAAAATTGCAGCTTTTTTTGAAAACCGCCCCAGCTGCAGCCGCCGCTCCAGGCAGATTCGGCCAGCGCACCGGTACGCGGAAATGCCATGATGTCGCACTTTTGCAGGTTCGGCAGGTACTCGCTCCAAAGCTGCCCTTCGGCGCCCATGGCCTGCGCGGGGATCTGATGGTCACACACAGCCTGCAGCGGTATGCGGCCATAGGGCAGGTCAAAGTAGTAGGCGGCGGCCGATGTGTCTGTAAAATCGCGTGCTTTTTCTTCGCCGCCGCACAGGGAAAACGCAATGTGTTTGTCTAAAATACGCGGCTGCAGCTTGTCGTAATTCCACATAAAAACGTGCTTTGCGCCGTGCCCGGTCAGGTACTTGTATACGCGGTTCATAAAGTACTCCTGCAGCTCGTCCTCGTCTTTCAGCCCGTTTTCACGCATCTTTTGCCGGCAGTGCGGGCAAAGGTGCCAGCGGTGCTTCGGCACTTCGTCGCCGCCGATGTGGAAGTATCCGTCCGGAAACATCTCCAGCATTTCGTCCAGCACGTCAAATATAAAGCGGTACGTTTCTTCCTTGCCGGCGCACAGCACGTCGTGTTTCACGCCCCAGTGCGTGGCCACCGGCAGTTCGCGGTCAAAGCACGAAAGCGCAGGGTAGGCTGCGATCGCAGCGCGGCAATGGCCGGGCATGTCGAATTCGGGCATGACTTTGATTTGCTTTGCGTGCGCATAATCGACAATTTCCCGGATCTGGGCTTTGGTATAATAGCCTTTGTGCGGCGTGCGGTTAAAATTGGTGTAGCTGCGCCGCGCGCCGATCGCTGTCAGCATCGGGTAGCGGTCGATCTGGATACGCCAGCCCTGGTCTTCGGTCAGGTGAAAGTGCAGCAGGTTCAGCTTGTGCAGTGCCATACGGTCCAGTACGGCCTTTACGTCTTCCACTGTGTAAAAGTATCGTCCGACGTCCAGCATCATGCCGCGGTAGGCAAAGGCGGGCGCGTCCTCGATTTCGCAGTAGGGCAGCTGGTCGCCGCACTGCAAAAGGATCTGCTTCAGCGTCTGCAGTGCGTAAAATGCGCCGGCCCCGTCCCGGGAGAAGATCGTGATCTTTTCGCATATATTTAGCCGGTAAGCTTCCGGCGCCAGCGCGCGGTCGGTTTGGAACAGAATGTTGGGCGCATCGGCCTGCGGCCGGCCGGCAAACTGCAGAAAGTCGTTTTGTGCGGTCTCGTTCAGCGGGCTTGCGCCCAGCTTGATTTTTGAAAAATCGAATGTTCGCATTCTGTCTCTTATACACATCTGACGCTGCCGACGACTTAATA
>URDW01000094.1 GCA_900546735.1 uncultured Oscillospiraceae bacterium | reverse complement strand
AGATCGCTCAGTGTCTCGTGGTCTCGGAGATGTGTATAAGAGACAGATTGTAATTAAGGGCAAAAAGTGGTATCATAATCAACAATGATTTTTAGATAAATATCATGCATTTTAAGGAGGAAACTCATGGCCAACCTTTCAGAAAAAAGTGCCGCTTTGCAGCGACTGGAACTGCTTTTTGACGACGCCGATTTCACCAGGATCGATGCGTTTGCAAAGTCGTCGGACGGCAGTGTGGAAGTTGCTGCCGGGTTTGGCACGGTAAATGGTGCTGCGGTTTATGCATTCAGCCAGGACATTGCATCTGACGGCGGCGCTGTCAGTAAAGCACAGTGTGCAACCATTCAAAAAATTTACGGCCTTGCACAGAAAACAGGCTGCCCGGTCGTCGGGATCTATGATTCCAACGGCATGAAGGTCTCGCAGGGGATCGAAGCGCTTGCCGCATACGGCGACGTGCTCAAAGCCAGCACGTCCGTCTCCGGCGTTGTGCCGCAGATCTCGCTGATCCTCGGCCCCTGCCTCGGGACAAGCTCCCTGGTCGCGCAGGCGGCCGACGTTGTCGTTGCCGTAAAGGATGCCGAGTGCTATCTTGGCGCACCGAGCGAAACAACAGCGCAAGACAACTTCGCAAACGGTACATTTGACGTACTTTGCGATACCGAGGCCCAGGCGATCGACACGGCCAGACAGATCGTTTCGCTTCTGCCCTCCAACAATCTGGCGCCGCTGCCGGTGTTTGATTTCAGCGAAAGCGGTGCAGCCCCGTCGGCCGGTATGCCGGTGCTCGACACGATCACCGCAGCTGCCGATGCAGGCAGTGTGATCGAACTGAAAGCCGGTTTTGCCGAAAACAAAGTGGTTACGGCGCTGGCTACCGTCATGGGCAGCACAGTCGGCTTTGTCGGCTATGGCGCTGAGGCGCTTTGCCCCTGTGCCTGTGAAAAGGCCGCCGCTTTTGTCCGCCTTTGCGATGCTTACAGCATCCCGGTCGTGTCACTTGTCGATACGCAGGGCTTCAAAAAAGGCGAAACGGCAGAACAAAAAGGCATCGTGAAAAAGGCCACAGCGCTTGCCTGCATCTATGCAGGCGCGACCACGCCGAAGATCACGCTGGTCACCGGTCAGGCAGTCGGCGCAGCATATATTGCGCTTGCCGGCCACGGCAGCAATGCCGACCTTGCCTTTGCCTGGAACGGCGCCGTGCTCTCTGCATTGGATCCCGATGCAGCCGTTGCCTTCCTTTATAACGACCGTCTTGCGGCCGGTGAAGACCGCAGCAAGCTTGTCGAAGAATACAAATCGACCGAGGCCTCTGCCATGCATGCTGCAGAAGCCGGCTGCCTGGACGATGTGTTTGACCCGGCCGACACGCGTGCCAAACTTTGCGCCGCGCTGGATGTTCTGTCCGGCAAGCGCGAGGCCACCATTGCTAGAAAGCATTCTGTGAAATAATTTCAGGAGGACATAAAGATGAAAAGATATACAATTACTGTCAACGGCGTCGCTTATGACGTAACTGTAGATGAGGCAAACGGCGCCGCGCCCGCCGCACCCGCTGCCGCTCCCGTAGCTGCACCGGCTGCACCTGCAGCAGCGCCTGCTCCGGCTCCTGCAGCCGAGCCGGCTGAGGCTCCGGCCCCTGCAGCGCCCGCTGCGACCGGTACCCCCGGCTCCGTCGAGATCAGCGCACCGATGCCCGGCACGCTGATCGATGTCAAAGTCTCTGTTGGCCAGCAGGTGGAAAGCGGCCAGGTGGTCTGCGTGCTTGAGGCTATGAAGATGGAGAACGACATCGTTGCGCCGCAGGCCGGTACGGTCGCGTCTGTCAACCTTTCCAAGGGCGACAGCGTGGAAGCCGGCACCGTTATTCTGACTTTGAACTGATAAGGAGTGTCACCTATGGCTAAAATTGGTATTACCGAAACCGTCCTGCGTGACGCTCACCAGTCGCTGATCGCTACCCGGATGCGCACCGATGAGTTTGTGGACATCCTGGACAAAATGGACAAAGTCGGTTTTCATTCGCTCGAGTGCTGGGGCGGCGCCACGTTTGACGCCTGCCTGCGCTTTTTGGATGAGGATCCGTGGGAGCGCCTGCGCATCATCCGCAAAAAGTGTCCCAACACCAAGCTGCAAATGCTTTTCCGCGGGCAGAACATGCTCGGCTACCGTCATTATGCTGACGACGTCGTGGATTATTTTGTAAAGAAGTCGATCGACAACGGCATCGACATCATGCGTATTTTTGACGCGCTCAACGACGTGCGCAACCTGGAAACGGCTATCAACGCCGCTAAAAAGTACAACGGCCATGTACAGGCTGCCATTTCCTACACGACCGGCCCCGTGTTTGACCTGGAATATTACTGCAAATACGCCAAGCAGCTGGAAGACGCCGGCGCAGATTCCATCTGCATCAAGGATATGGCCGGTCTGCTGACGCCGTACGGCACCTATGACCTGGTCAAGGCGCTGAAAGAAACGGTCAAGATCCCGCTGCAGCTGCATACGCACTACACCAGCGGCCTGGCTTCCATGTCTCTGCTCAAGGGCATTGAGGCCGGCGTAGACGTGATCGATACGGCCATGAGTCCGCTTGCTATGGGCACGTCCCATGCCGCCACAGAGTCTATGGTGGCTGCGCTGCAGGGCACAGAGTATGATACAGGCCTGGATCTGAAAGCGCTTTCCGAGATCCGTGACTTTTTCGTACCGCTTCGTGAAAAGTATCTGGAAAGCGGTCTTCTGGATCCGAAAATGCTTGGTGTGGACGCCAACACCCTGCTTTACCAGGTGCCCGGCGGCATGCTTTCCAACCTTGTGTCGCAGCTGAAGCAGGCCGGTAAGGCCGATAAGCTGGACGAGGTGCTGGCCGAAGTGCCGCGCGTGCGTAAGGATTCCGGTTATCCGCCGCTGGTTACGCCGACCTCCCAGATCGTCGGTACGCAGGCTGTGTTCAATGTCATCATGGGCGAACGCTATAAAATGGTCACAAAAGAGTTCAAGGACCTTGTGGCCGGTAAATACGGCAAAACGCCTTGCGAGATCAGTGATGAGTTCAAAAAGCAGATCGTTGGTGACGACGAGGTCATCACCTGCCGCCCCGCAGACCTGCTGAAGCCCGAGCTTGACACTTTCAAAAAAGATATTGAAGAGTACTATGAGCAGGAGGAAGACATCCTTTCTTATGCCCAGTTTGGTCAGGTCGCTGTTAAATTCTTCCAGAAAAGAAGAGATAATAAATACGGCCTGGACGGCAAACATGACGATATCGACAGCAAAGTGCATCCTGTATAAAAAAAGCGGCGCATTGCGCGCCGCTTTTTTATGCACTATATATAAAAACGTGCGCTTTTTTATTTCTTTTTTGTATATATCCAGTTTATTTTTTGTTTATTTTTAGTTGATTTTTTGCCCCTACAGGACTATACTGTTAGGCGTAATAATTGATTGGGGGAAACAGACATGAAAGTATTGCTTCTTGGCGGTACGGGCCTTCTTGGCTCTGCTGCAGCAAAAGTTTTTATTGACCGTGGACACGAAGTGAAGACCATTGCGCTTCCGCCGCTTCCCGAGGGTGCGCCGATTCCGGAAGAAATGGAAATCACCTGGGGCAACTTCCTTGAGATCTCTGACGAGGACATGGAAAAAGCCATGGAAGGCTGCGACGCTTTCGTTTATGCCGCCGGCATCGACGAGCGTGTGGAGTGCCCGCCGCCCGTTTACGAAGCTTATAAGAAGTTCAACATTGAACCGCTGGAAAGATTTTTGCCTATGGCGAAAAAAGCCGGCATCAAGCACTGCACCGTGCTCGGCTCCTATTTTGCATGGCTTGCCAAGGAAAGACCGGAAATGGATCTGGCTGCCAAACATCCTTACATAAAGAGCCGTCTGGAGCAGGAAAAAGTCTGCGAAAAGTATGCTGATGACCAGATGTCTGTTGCCGTACTGGAGCTGCCTTACATTTTCGGCACGCAGCCCGGCAGAAAACCGGTTTGGACGATCCTGATCGAACAGCTCGAGCGCTTTGAAAAAATGCCGTTCACGATGTATCCGGCAGGCGGCACCGCCATGCTGACCGTGCGTCAGGTCGCTGAAGCTATCGTTGGTGCAACGGAAAAGACGACCGGCTTCCGCGCTTACGGCATCTCCTGCTACAACCTGACCTGGCGTCAGTTCCTGAAAATCGTTTACCGTGCCATGGGTATTGCCGATAGAAAAATCTGCGACGTACCGAAGTGGACGTTCAAAGCTTTCGGTCTGTATATGAGAAAAGAATATGCAAGCCGCAATGTGGAAGGCGGTATCGACCCGGTCGGCCTGGCTGACATCATGGGTATGAACCTGTTCATTCCGACGGATGACTGCAAATATCTTGGCTGCACGCCGGATGATATTGAGTGTGCCATCTTCGATTCCATCAAGCTTTCCGTTGATTCTGTAAAGAACGGCGCGAAGCTGCTGGATATGAAAGGCGAATAATTTTAAAAAGCCGCTTTTAAGCGGCTTTTTTCTTTCGAGGTGTTCTATGCTTGCCAATACGCTTTTTGTTTCTGACTTAGACGGTACGCTGCTTGGCCCGCAGGCCCGGCTTTCAGATTACACCCGCGACACGCTGAACCGGCTGATCGCGCATGGGCTTGCCTTTACATTTGCCACGGCGCGGTCGGTGCACTCTGCTTTGCCGCTGCTGCCGGGGCTGAAGCGCACGCTGCCGGCTGTGTATTATAACGGCAGCTTTATCCGCGCGGCGGATGACCGGCTTTTGTATGCCCGCTATTTTTCGCCGCAGCAGGCTGCAGCTGTTTTTACGCGTTTGCGCGCTGCCGAGGTGGCGCCGATCGTGTACTCCATGGTGCAGGGGTGCGAACGCTGTACATACAGCCGTCCGCTTTCCAGTCCCGAAATGTGCGCGTTTTTAGATACAAAACGCGGCGATGTGCGCATGTACCCGACTGCCGGGTTTGAGGGTCTGCAGCTGCAGGACGTGTTTTATTTTACCTGCATCGACAGCGCAGAAAAGCTTTTGCCGCTTTATGAGGCCTGGAAAGACGAATTTACTTGTTATTATCAGAAAGACCTGTATTCGGGCGATACCTGGTTGGAGATCACGCCGCCGCAAACCGGCAAGGCCATTGCTGTGCGCAAGCTGGGGGACATGCTGCAGTGTGAAAAAATCGTTTGTTTCGGCGATGGGATCAACGACCTGTCCCTGTTCCAAGCGGCCGATATAGGCGTAGCGGTCGGCAATGCCTGTACGCCGTTAAAGGCTGCCGCAACAGAAATCGCTCCCCGAAATGACGAGGACGGCGTCGTGCGCTGGATTTTGGATTATCTCGCACGCTGCGGCGCAGAGGCTGTGTTTTAACTCGTTATAAAATGAAAAAAGAGCGCCGTATGCGCTCTTTTTTTGCTGTGAAAACCCCGCCCAGCCGCCGGCACTGAGAATAACCTGCTTGTGTGCAGGTGGGTACCGTCCCGTGTGTTTCACGCTCCCTTCATCTGCATGGCAGGAGGTCTGCAATCCGCACACGGAGCGCGGTTCCCGAAAAAGAATGTGTTGGGTTATTTAAGTTGCCGGTTGTCGAGAAGGGCAGGGGGCATATTATTGCTCGTATGGTTCGATCTCGTAAAGGTCGGCCAGCCGCTCTTCAAATATCGCAAAAATACGGTCCAGCTCGTCTTCATCTTCGATCATGCCAAGCAGCTCTTCGCCGTCTTCCTCAATGACTTTTAAAATGATCAGCTCGTTGCTGGAGTCAACGATGTCTTCCGCCTCGTCATAATACGGCGTAACGGCAATGTAGGTTTCGCCGCCGTCTTCATAGCGATCCAGCAGTTCAAACAGGATCTCCTGCCCGTCGTCGGCCGTAACGCCGATGATTTCCGGTTCGTAAAGTTCGTTTTCATTATCCATAGTATTCACATCCGCTGAATTGATATACCTATATTGTAACCGAAAAAGGCGCTTTCGTCAACCATGGAAATAGATTGTTTACATAGCACAAAAAAAGTAAAAAATGTTGAAAAAAACTATTGACATTTATCAAAAACGTGCTATAATAAAGACGAAGATAAGAGATAGATACCCGGTGAAAGCGCAAAGAATTGTGCGCGGTGTTCGTATTATCTTCTAGATTAAAAAAGGAGGCGTTTCCGATGGACACAGTAGAACCCGGCTTCAGAAGCGCTTGCAAAGCTGACTGGTAAAAAGCGAATGGTTGGCCGTCTGCTGCAAACACGGAATTTGCAAACGGGTCAAAGATATATTTATCAGTGAAAATGCTTAGCGCAGGGCCAGTTGGAGCGGCAAGCGCGGAAAAAATTAAATAATATATTGGCAGAATCTGCGATATGCCTGTGAATCATCACAAGTTATATTATTAATTCTAATGAGGCAGGACAGACCAATGTACAGGTAAAAAACAGCAGTGTTCGCTGTAGAGGTTATAAGCCGTGAGAGGGTAGAAAGCTGCAGGGTTGCAGCGAGGCTTAAGATTTACCAACAGCGCATGTATGCACGCACACAGGCAAAAGACTGGAAGTGTAAAAGCATGATTGAATTATTGCACGAAAGTCGTGCACCACGAAAAAATGCGTAAAGCATATCCGGGGCAAGCAAAAGTGCACTGCAGATATGTGTGGTAAA
Organism: uncultured Oscillospiraceae bacterium; assembly: GCA_900546735.1. GTDB lineage: Bacteria > Bacillota > Clostridia > Oscillospirales > Acutalibacteraceae > Scybalenecus > Scybalenecus merdavium. Next base: position 1,791 of record URDW01000094.1, on the reverse strand, counting down.
TCACAGCGAAAGAACTGCAAACAACATGGTTTTACAAATTCCTTAAGAAAGGTATTAGTCCAATGGACAGGTAAATTCAATACTTTAAATCTAATGTGCTTGTTAAAAGCATCTAAGGTGTTTTGATTTAGATTCCCTTTCTTTTAAGTAAAAGCATATGGTGTTTAGAACGAAAACTGTAAAAATTGAATAATTTTGGCGCCCGTGTAAAAAAACACGGGCGTTTTTCTTGTTTTCTGCGCACTCCGGCTGTATAATACGGTTGGGCTTTGTGCAAGTGCACAGGCTGTTTATTTGTGCATTTTTGGGGGATCATTATGTCTGAGGTTTTTCAAATCCATCCGATTGATAATGTCGCTGTTGCGCTGCAGCCGCTAACAAAGGGTGACACTGTGCTTGGCGTAACCGCTCTGGAGGATATACCGTATGCGCATAAAGTTGCGCTGCGCGCCGTTTCTGCGGGCGAGACGGTCATGAAATACGGCTATCCGATCGGCAGGGCCACCTGTGCTATCGAACCGGGCGCACATGTGCACACGCACAATATGGCCAGCGCGCTTTCCGGCACAAGCGACTATTCGCGGCCGGATGCCTATTTGTCCTATACGCCGGAAAAGGCAGCTTATACTTTTTCAGGTTATTTGCGTCCGGACGGTCGTGCCGGCATCCGCAACGACATTTGGATCTTGCCCACCGTCGGCTGTGCGAACCAAGCCGCGCTGCAGTTTGCATCGGCGGCGCAGCAGCTGGCTCTGGACGGCGTGAGCGGAGTGTATGCCTTTACGCATCCTTACGGCTGCTCTCAGCTTGGAGAAGATCTTAAAAATACCCAGAAAATCCTAGCAGGCCTTGCGAAAAACCCCAATGCGGCGGGTGTGCTGTTGGTTTCGCTGGGTTGTGAGAATAACAATTTGGATGCAATGCGCCCCTTTTTAGAGGGATGTGATGCCCAAAAGGTGCGCTGCCTTGTTTTGCAGCAGTCCGATGACGAGGTCGGCGATGCACTGCGGCTGCTCAAAGAGCTGGCGGCGTATGCCGCTACATTCAAGCGTCAGGATCTGCCGCTCAGCGCGCTGACTATTGGCATGAAATGCGGCGGCTCGGACGCGTTGTCCGGCATCACGGCCAACCCGCTTTGCGGCCAGATCGCCGATCTGCTGACATCGTCCGGCGGGCGCTGCATGCTCAGTGAAGTGCCTGAAATGTTCGGCGCCGAGCAGATTTTGCTGAACCGCTGTACCAGCGCACAGGTGTTTGACGCAGCTGCCGGCATGATAGGCGCTTTTAAGCAAAACTATGTTGACCACGGTGTGCCTGTCTATGAAAACCCATCGCCCGGTAACCGGGCCGGCGGCATTACGACGCTGGAGGAAAAAAGCCTTGGCTGCGTGCAAAAAGGCGGCCGTGCGGCAGTTACCGATGTGCTTGCTTATGGGGCGCAGTGCCAAAAACCCGGCCTGTCTTTGTTGTCCGGGCCGGGCAATGACATGGTTTCCACCACGGCGCTTACGGCTGCCGGCGCGGTGATGCTTCTTTTTACCACCGGCCGCGGCACACCGCTCGGTGCGCCGGTGCCAACGCTTAAACTGGCCTCCGGCACAGCGATTGCCGAAAAGAAGCCCGGCTGGATCGATTTCGACTGTGCCGCCGCCATACATCAGGGCGGCATGACCGGTGCGCGCGATGCGCTTTTGGACAAAATGCTGCAGATCGCGGCTGGGCAGCCTGCAAAAAACGAGGCGGCCGGTTACCGTGAAATTGCCATTTTAAGGGGCGGTGTCACTTTATAAG
>URDW01000093.1 GCA_900546735.1 uncultured Oscillospiraceae bacterium | reverse complement strand
ATTAAGTCGTCGGCAGCGTCAGATGTGTATAAGAGACAGATTGTGGACAGTGTGTATGCATTGGCATCTACAGCATCTGCTGAGGCGCCGGCTTTGCAGGCTGCACAAATGGCCGACGCAAATTATCCGGATGCTACCACGCTGGTTCGTGCTTTGGCAAACGGCAATGGTTTTGATGTGACGGTGTCCAAGGTCGAAGATGCAACCGGCTATCAGGTGCGCTATGCCACGCGTGCAGATTTTGGGAATGCCAAGATCAACACCTATGCGGGCATCGACCAGACTACGCTTGTAGTTGACGGCCGTGCGTATGATACTACATATCATGTGCAGGTTAGAACCTATAAAATTGTTGACGGTGTAGAATTCCATTCGGAATGGACGGCAAGTGAACAAGTTAAAACGGTCAAAAATGCCGACTATCCCGGTGAAACAGCTATTTCAGCCGTGCAGTCGAACAAAAACGGCTTTGATGTAACAGTCTTTAAAATGACCAATGCCACTGGTTATGAAGTTCGCTATGCGACAAGGTCTGACTTCGGCAATGCGAAAACGAATACATACACTGACACAGATAACACTGTACTTACGGTGACCGGCCGTGCGTATGATACCAATTACCATGTGCAAGCCAGAACGTATAAGACGGTAAACGGCAAAACCTACTATTCCGACTGGACGGTCAGTGCATTGGTCAAAACAGCCAAGGATCCCAATATACCGGCCGCTACATCGATTACGGCTGTAAAAGCTAACGAAAACGGCTTTGATGTGACGGTTTCCAAAGTGGCTGATGCAACGGGCTATGAGGTGCGTTATGCCACATGGGAAAACTTTGGCAATTCAAAAACCAATACATATGCAGGCACCGACCAGACCACGCTCACGGTAACGGGCCGCGCATATGATACGAAATACTATGTACAGGCCAGAGCGTATAAAACTGTAAATGGTACAAATTATTATTCTGCCTGGTCAGCTATTTCACTGGTTACTACAGCCCAAAATCCGAACACGCCTGCCGTAACTTCCATCACGGCTGTAAAGGCCAATGAAAATGGTTTTGACGTAACGGTCTCCAAAGTGGCCGATGTAACGGGTTATGAAGTCCGCTATGCCACTTGGTCCAATTTCGGCAATGCGAAAACAGATACTTTTGCCGGCGCAGATAAGACCACTTTTACGGTAACGGGTCGTGCTTATGATGCCAAGTACTATGTACAGGCCAGAACGTATAAGACCGTTGGCACAACAACTTACTATTCTGACTGGTCCTCCAGCCAAGAGGTCACCACAGTCTCGATGTACCCGGGCGCTGTCTCCATTACGGGCGTTAAAGCGAACGGCAACGGTTTTGATGTGACCGTTTCCAAGGCCTCCAATGCCAACGGCTATGAGATCCGCTATGCGACCCGGTCTGACTTTGGCAATGCCAAAACGGACATGTTCGATGGCACGGATAAAACATCATTTGCGATTGGTTACAGGGCATATGATACGAAATACTATGTACAGGCCAGAGCCTATAAAACGATAGACGGTCAAAAGTATTATTCTGCCTGGTCGGCCAGCAAACAGGTCACTACGGAAGCAGATCCTTATCTCCCCGATACCACGTTCATCACCAGTGTGGCTGGTGTTGTCAATGGCTTTACGGTCAAGTGGAACAGTGTAGAAGGTGCATCCGGTTATGAAATTCAGTTCGCCACCAAAAGTGATTTCAGCAACGCCGCAACGCAGACGGTTGCCGGCACAGACACTTCCAAAACCATCACCGGCAGAGCGGGCGATGCCACATACTATGTTCGCGTAAGAGCGTTCAATACAGTCAGCGGCTCCGACCATTATTCTGACTGGTCTGCTACCAAAACCGTAAAAACGCTTTCTAGCTTTACGGACGATTTGAAGAAAGCCGGTTTCCCCGACAGCTATATTCCCGCGCTGGTAGAGCTGCATGAAGAACACCCGAACTGGAAGTTCGAAGCGTTTGTTACGGGGCTGGATTGGAATACGGCTGTAAAAGGTGAACGCACACCGCATAACCAGCAGCTCATCCAGAAGTATTCGGGCAATGATGACCGCGGTTTCTACTGCACTTGTTCAGACTGCTACAAAAACGGAAACTATGTTATTCAGGAGGGCAGCACCTGGGTCTCTGCTTCGCAAAGCGCTGTAGAGTACTATATGGACCCGCGCAATTTCCTGGACGAACAGTATATTTTCCAGTTTGAGTCCACTTTTTACGATTCTAAGCAAACAGCAGCCGGTGTAGAGGCTATTTTGAAAGGCACTTGGATGTATAATTCCCAGATCACTTACAAAGATGCGTCCGGCAAGACCCAAAAAATCAACAAAAAGTATTCTGAGGCGATCATGGAAGCGGCCAAGGACAGCGGTATGAGCGCTTACTATCTGGCTTCTAAGATCCGTCAGGAAGTCGGCGGCGCAACGGCTTCGGCCGGCGGCGCCAGCGGCACAAATTCCACGTACCCCGGCATTTATAATTACTATAACATCCGCGCCGATACCGGCGCACTGGATGGTTTGGCATGGGCTTCCTGGGATGGCTATTCTGCCAATACGAGATGCCGTGTCCGTAAGTCGCCTACAACTAGCAGTGCAGAGCTGGTTATGATTTCTTCCGGTACGACGGTTCATGTAAAATCCGAAACCGGCAAGCAAAGTGACGGCTATACCTGGTATCAGGTCAGCGTTACATACAGAGGAAAAACGTATAACGGTTATATCCGTTCCGACCTGGTGGATTACAGCCGTACTGACACATATAACAGACCGTGGACCGACCCGTATAAGTCGATCTATTACGGTGCAAAGTGGATCTACAACAACTTCAAAGATCAGTTTACCGGTTACCTGCAGAAGTTTAATGTTAACCCGGATTCCGGTCAGCTGTACAGCCATGAATATATGGCAAACGTACAGGCTGCGGCGTCTGAAGCAGCAAGCGCTTACAAAGCGTATAAAGAAGCCGGCATTTTAGACGATGAAATCGTCTTCTCCATCCCGGTATTTAAGAATATGCCGTAACTCAAAAAGTCATTGAGAAACTTCTCAATGACTTTTTTCTTGCAATAAACGAAAGCGCAGGCATGGGCCTGCGCTCAGCGTGTCAAAAAAGACGTAATGGGAATAATTATACCGCCTGACACGCTGAAAGACTGCCAAAAAGGCGAGGTGGATTTTGTATTTTGCGAGGAATCGCCGTACAAAGGTACTGCCCCCGAGCAAAAGACAAAAAGCGCAAAAACCGCACAGCTGTGCGGTTTTTCTGCTTTTAAAACGTTTGATCGCTTTTTAACGTGTTTTCTGTTTGAGAAAAACAATAAATCATTTTCGCTTTATTTTTTATATGCGCGGTCCAGCCGGCTTTTTCGACAGTCTCACCGCCGCACATTTGTACGGCGGTTCTTGTTTGCGGAAATCAAAATCCATGCAGATAAGGCAAAATCACGCGCCAGGCCTCTACCAAGCGTTCCAGAGAATAAGCGGCGTTGGCCGGGCTTGTGGACGGCAGCACCACGGCCGGCATGCCGGTCTCTTTTTCCAGATACTTTTTATAAAGACTGCCGGACTTTGCCCCGTTTGCAAACACGGCGGCAATCGGCGCAGACGAAGTGATTTTGGCCACATCGTTGACACGGACATTCGTAATAGAACTGTCGGACGAACCGGCAATGTCGCACGAGGCGATCACATCCCAAAGCGCAATATGCGTGCGCAGCAAAAACGCCTTTTTTTCGGCAATGCTTTGCGGGCACACTTCGCCGGTCACGGCTGACACGACCTGCCAGAAACGGTTGTACTTATAGGAATAAAAGAACTGCATCTCACGGGATTTGACCGACGGGAAGGAACCGAGGATCAGGATTTTCGAATCTGTATTCCACACAGGCGCGATGTTGTGCACAGCTGAAGAGACTTCCATTTTCATCACCGGTTATATTGTAGCACACGCGCCCGTCCCCGGCAAGCCAAAGTCTTTGCCGGCTCAGGTCAGAAGCCGCGAGATGCCGCTGATGACCGCACAGCAGACGGCGCCGAGCAAAAGCGGCAGGAAAAACGAGACCGCGCTCCATTTGATGCTTTTTGTTTCTTTATAAACGGTCCACAGCGCTGTAGAGCATGGGAAATGGAACATTGAAAACACGCATGCGCACACGGCCGTCGTGACCGTCCAGCCATTTTCCACCAAAATGGTGCGGATGCCGTCGAGTGCGCCGTAATCCACAAGACTGGAGGAGGAAAGGTAGGTCATCAAAGCGATCGGCAAAACGATCTCATTGGCCGGAAATCCTAAAATAAAGGCCAGAAGCATTGTGCCGTCCAGCCCAATGGCGCGGCCGGCCGGGTCCAAAAAAGACGAAATGTGCACAAGCAGGCTTTCATCCCCGGCCTGCACATTGGCAAGCAACCAGATCAGAAGCCCGGCAGGCGCGGCAACACACACCGCCCGACCCAGCACAAAAAGCACCTTGCTTTTGAGCGTCTGCCCTACTACGCGGAAAAACTGCGGCCGTTTGAACGACGGGATCTCCAGTACAAACGAAGAGGCCTGCCCGCGCAGCAGCGTTTTTGACAAAAGCAGTGACGAAAGCAGCGACGCGCCCACACTGACACACAAAAACAGCAAAAGGATCAGCGTACCGTAAAAAGAATTGGCTGTAAAGAACATGGTGATCACGGCAATTAAAAACGGAAAACGGCCGTTGCAGGGCGTGAGCGCGTTGGTCACAATGGCCAGCAGGCGTTCACGCGGGCTGTCAATGATGCGCGCACCGGTGATACCGACCGCATTGCAGCCAAGCCCCATGCACATCGTCAGCGCCTGCTTGCCGCAGGCTCCGCACCGCGCATAGTACGGGTCCAGCTGAAAGGCAAAGCGCGGCAGCAGGCCAACGTCTTCTGCCAGGGCAAAAAGCGGAAAAAAGATGGCCATTGGCGGCAGCATGACCGAAACGACCCAGCCGAGCACGCGGTACACGCCGGCACAAAGCACGCCGACTACGGCCTGCGGCGCACCGGCCGCCGTCAGCCAGGCGGTCAGCTGCACTTCGCCTATGTCCACAAGCGTTTTCAGCCACTGACTGGGATAGTTGGAGCCGACGATCGTCAGCCACAAAATCAGCGCCAAAATCAGCAGCGTAGCCAGATAAGACGTGTATTTGCCGAGCAAAATTTTATCCAAAAATGTTTTGTGCGGCTGTGTTTTTACCGTTTTTTTGCTGCAAAACGCCGCAATCGTTTTGGCGCGTTCCAAAAAGCGGTCCAGCATCAGTTCACCGGCTTTGCCCTGCAGGTCAAAACGTTCCAGCGTATTTTGCGCCTGCAGCCAAGCCGTTTCAAAAGCATACTGCTGGTGCAGGTCGATGCCGGTGTGCTGCAGGATGCGCTGCGCAAAAGCAGGGTCGCGCAAAAGCGCCTCGGCGGCAAAGCGCGTATTGCCGAAATCGTACGGCAAGTTCTTCAGCGCGCGCTGCAGGCGGCGCACCGACATCTCCACAGGCGCCGAAAAAGTAAGCGGATCCTCATCGCCGACCGGCCGTGCGCCGGTCGCCATGGTATGGATCTCCTCCAGCAGGCAGTTGATGCCGCGCCCGGAACGCGCCGTTGCCCGCACCACCGGCACGCCAAGCATTTCGGACAGCCTTTTGTCGTCTACCGTAATGCCCCAGTGTTCTGCTGCATCGCACATGTTTAAGAGAACGATCAGATGCCGCGTAATGGCGCGCACCTGCAGCACCAGGCTGAGATTGCGTTCCAGACTGGCCGCGTCCACCACGCACACGACCACATCCGGCCGGCTGAAAAAAAGCGTGTCGCAGGCGATCTCCTCATCCTGCGAATGCGCAAGCAGCGAATATGTACCGGGCAGGTCCGTCAGTGTGTAATCATTATATTTATAGTAAAATGTGCCGGTGAGCGCATCGACCGTTTTGCCGGTCCAGTTGCCGGTGTGCGTGTGCATGCCGGTCAGTTCATTGAACACCGTGCTTTTGCCCACGTTCGGATTGCCCATCAGCACAACCGTTTTCTTACCGTTCACAGGGCCACCTCGATTCTTTCGGCATCGCCTTTGCGCAGCGCCACCGCCGTGTCTTTGACTTCGTAGACCGAGATCTCCCGGAAAGCACCCACAAAAAGGCACGCCACCGTTTCCCCCTCACAAAAGCCTAGATCCCGCAGCCGGATCCGGCCGGAGGGCACATCGCCAAGCGCCGAAATGACAGCGACCTCGTTTTCTTTGAGATCAGACAATTTCACGCAGATCTCCCCTTTCCCATTTACTGCATCCTATGCTGCGTCTGAAAAAACGTGTCGGGCGGCGTCTGCGCTTGACATCCGCGTAAAAAACAGTTAAAATCGAAAAGTGAAATGTATACGATATACCGCTTGCGGTAAAAGGAGTCGTTTTTATGAAAAAAACAAATCGAGTTTTTGCCCTGCTTTTGGCGGCGATCATGCTGTTTGCCTTTACGGCTTGCACCAGCAATGACATCAGCCCAGTCGAGAAACAGTCCCATCCCTCTGACACGGCGGCTGATGTAACCGTGCCGACCGACGGCAACGTGCTGATTGCCTATTTTTCTGTAGAAGAGAACCAGGAAGGCGGCGGCGAAAGCGACCTGGCAGCAGGCGGTGACCTGAATGTGATCGCGCAGATGATTCAAACGAACATCGGCGGCGATCTGTTTGCCATCCATACTGAAGAGTCTTACCCGACCGACGACGAAGCGCTGCAGATCCGCGAAGCCGAAGAAAAAGACGCAGGCGCCCGCCCTGCCCTGACCGATTCGATCGAAAACCTGGATCAGTACGACGTGGTCTTTGTCGGCTTCCCGATCTGGGTAAGCGATATGCCGATGGCCATGTACAGCTTTTTCGACACATATGATTTTGCCGGCAAAACGATCGTGCCGTTTTCGATGTTTACAAGCGATGAACCCGACATAGCGGCGCTGATCCAAAGCCTGGAGCCGGACGCCAGCGTGGTGGCGAATGCGTTTTCCATCCGCTACACCAAGATCGCTGAAGGCGGCGTGCTGGTGAACGACTGGCTCAAAGAACTTGGCTATTAAAAAAATCCCGGCAGGATCTGCCGGGATTTTTTATTGCGCCAAACGATTCGCCAAACGATTCCACCGCACCAAACACAGAAACACACAGAACATGTGTAAAAGGAGAAAATATGATTGAAATCAAAGGCAGCGAAAACACAGCCAAAGTGTTTTCCGACAAATTAGAGCCGGCTGCCGAAGGGCAGATCCGCGCCATCTGCAACATGCAGATTTTTCGGGACAGCAAAATCCGCATCATGCCGGATGTGCACGCCGGCAAAGGCTGCACCATTGGCACGACCATGACGATCACCGACTATGTGGTGCCAAACATGGTGGGCGTGGACATTGGCTGCGGCATGCTGTGCGTAAAGCTGAAAGAAAAGCGCATAGATTTGCCGAAGCTCGACAGCTGCATTCGCCAGAATGTACCGAGCGGCTTCAGCGTAAGAGGCAGCCTGCACCGCAGCCACAGCCGCATTGATTTGGAAGAGCTGAAGTGTTACGCCAGCATCGACACGCGCAGGTCAAAAGAAAGCCTTGGCACGCTTGGCGGCGGCAACCACTTTATAGAGATCGACAAGGACGACGAGGGCACGCTCTATCTGGTGATCCACACGGGCAGCCGCAACCCCGGGCTGCGCGTGGCAGAGCATTACCAAAAAGCGGCCTATGACGCTTTGGGCGGCCGAAAGCAGACAGACGTGCCGTATGAACTGGCTTACCTCACCGGCAGCGGCATGGAAGCTTATTTGGCCGACATGGGCGTCATGCAGCGCTTTGCCGCCCTCAACCGCGAGATCATAAAAGAGGTCATTCTAAGCGGCATGAAGCTGCACGAGGAAGAAAGCTTTTCGACCATCCACAACTATATCGACCTGGAAAACCGCATTCTGCGCAAAGGCGCCGTGTCGGCAAAAGCCGGCGAAACACTGCTGATCCCCATGAACATGCGCGACGGCAGCCTGATCTGCACAGGGCTTGGCAACCCGGACTGGAACTGTTCCGCACCGCACGGCGCCGGCAGGCTGATGAGCCGGCGCGACGCGGAAAACAGCTTTACCGTTTCGGCCTTCAAAAAATCGATGGAAGGGATCTACACGTCCTGCGTGTCGCGCGACACACTGGACGAAGCGCCGTTTGTTTACAAGCCGATGGAGGAAATTTTACAAAACATTGGCGAAACGGTCAAAGTGGAGCGTATCATTAAGCCCATCTACAACTTCAAAGCCAGCGAACACGCCCGGTAAACAAAACGCGGCGTAAATTTCTGCCGTATGCGAACATATGCACAAAAAAACAGACGGCATCTGCCGTCTGTTTTTACGTTCCGTTAAAGCTGGTCGGCGATCGAGTAGATCAGTTCTTTCGACTTTTCCCAACCGAGGCACGGGTCGGTGATCGACTTGCCGTAAACGCCCTCTTCGATCTTCTGGCAGCCGTCTTCAATGTAGCTTTCGATCATAAAGCCTTTGACGAAGAGCTTGATCTCGGCAGAATGGCGCATGGAGTGCAGCACTTCGTTGCAGATGCGCACCTGCTCCAGATACTGCTTGTTGCTGTTGGAGTGGTTGGCGTCCACGATCACAGCCATATTCTGCAGATTTTTAGCACTGTACATGTTGCTGTCTCTTATACACATCTGACGCTGCCGACGACTTAA
>URDW01000092.1 GCA_900546735.1 uncultured Oscillospiraceae bacterium | reverse complement strand
CAGGTATGGTACGCCGTCAAAAAGGATCGTCCCGGGGTGCAGCGCGCGCACGATAAGCGTGCGCACTTTATCGCCGCGGGAAACAAAGCCTTCATTTTCCTGCGCACAGCCATACAGAAAGACCTGCTGCTCTTCAAAATGGATAAATGCTTTTGCCAGAAGCGTTTCGGCAAGGCATTTGAAATGTTCGTGTACGTCGTTGTCGCACGATCCGCCGTAATCCGGTGACAGGCGGTTTGGCGGTAAGCTGAAATTGATCACATACTGATGTATGAATCTTTTCGGATTGGTGCGGTACCAGTTGGAGATCATTGGCATGTACTGTTCTCCGACCACCGTATCTTCAAAGGCATAACCGCGCCGGTTGGTTGCCTTTACCATTTGCTTTCCGGCAATGCAGGGGTCGGGCACAAAAGCCCAGCGCAGTGTGCCGTCATCGTCAATGCACTGTACGCATGCGCCCATGGTATCCATAAGCTCTTGTAAGTACGGATATTTTCCGGTTAAAAGGTATAAATAGTAGGAGGCGTAGTTTTTCCACGAGGTCCATCCGTGCGGAGAATTGAGCATATTGGCGTTAAAATTGATGTCGTACCGCGCTTCCCAAAACCGCAGGGTGCATCCGCGGATGCGTGCGTCGGGCGCAAAGGTCTGCACAAGGCAGCGGTGCTTGCGCATAATGTATTCGGCTTTTTCGGTCAACGATGCTCTTGCTTCTTCGTCATCGGTGTGCAGCGCAAAGAAAGCGATCTGAAGCGCTTCACAGGAGATCATGCCGTCTTCAAACGTCATTTGCCCTTCTGTCTCAATATTGTCGAGCCTTTTGGCCAGGTCTTCTACAGCGCGCTGGGTGCTGCGGTAATGGCGGGCAAATCGTTTTTCGTATCCGGCCTCTTTCTCCGCCAGCGCAAGTTCCAGCATGGATTTTGCAGGGTAGATCACGCAGGTGTAGTGTGTTTTGTGCGAATAAAAGGCGCCGTCTGTGCCCTGCATTTCCATCAGCTGATCGGCCAGGGTGTTTGCGCTGTTTAAATATTTGTCGCTTTCGGTCAGGCGGTAAAAGCAGACCGCAGTGCCGCGCGGCAGATTTGCACGTTTGTTTGGCCGTCCGTTCTTCGGGCAGCCTTTTCTTGACAAACGGCCTGCGGCGCGCTATGATGAAAATGTGACATGTAACACTGTTATATCGGAGGATTTGCTTTGGGTACGAACGGTTCTGCCACACGCGCGGCCATTCTTGCCGCCGGGCAGGAGGAATTTTTGAAAAACGGTTTTTCCGGCGCTTCGCTGCGCCGCATCGCCGCGTGCGCCGGTGTGACGACCGGGGCGTTTTACGGCTGCTTTGCCAGCAAGGCAGCGCTGTTTGACGCATTGGTGGGCGAGCACGCCGCAGCCTGCATGGCGCAGTTTAAGGCGGCGCAGGCGCAGTTTGCAGCTCTGCCGCCCGAGCAGCAGTTTGACAACCTCGGCAAGATCTCCGGCGACTGCATGGACTGGATGCTCGATTATGTTTATGCGCACCCCGAAGCGTTTAAACTGATTATCTGCTGTGCCCAGGGCACGCAGTACGACCGTTTTATCCACGAAATGGTCGAAATCGAGGTGCAAAGCACCCACGATTTCATGCAGGTGCTGCGCGGGCTTGGCAAAGACGTGCCAAACGTTGACCCGAAGCTGGAGCACATTCTGGTCAGCGGCATGTTCAGTGCCTTTTTTGAGCTGGTGCAGCACGACATGCCCAAAGAGCAGGCAGTGGAATATGTCCGCGAGCTGCGCGCCTTTTATATGGCGGGCTGGCTGAAGATCATGGGGCTGTAGCTCCATATTTTTTCACCATTAGTTAGTTAAAACTAACTTTATAAAAGGAGGAATCCATTTGAAGAAAAAATCCAATTTGTCACGGCTGATGGAATGGGCCGGGTCGTTTCGGTACCTGACCTATGCTTCCTGGGTGCTGTCATCCGTCAGCGCACTGCTGGCGCTTGTGCCGTTTTACTACATCTGGCGCATCATCCGTGAAGTGTTGGACGCCGCGCCCCATTTTTCGCAGGCGCAGGGTCTGACGCACAACGGCTGGATGGCGGTGGTGTTTTCCGTGCTCTCCATTTTGCTGTACATCTGTGCGCTGATGTGTTCGCACATTGCGGCGTTTCGCGTGGCGGCAAACATCCGTATGGAGGCCATGCGCCATATCACCGAGCTGCCGCTCGGCTTTACCGACAGCTTCGGCAGCGGCCGTCTGCGTAAAATCGTCAACGAGTCGAGCGCTGCAACGGAAACGTATTTGGCGCACCGCCTGCCGGACCGCTGGGCAGCCATCGCCACGCCTCTTGGGCTTTTGGTGCTGCTGTTTGCGTTTGACTGGCGGCTTGGTCTTTTAAGCCTTGCCCCCGTGCTGCTCGGTTTTGTCATTATGATGTTCATGACCGGTGCGCGCATGAAAAAGAAGATGGAAGAGTACCAAAATGCGCTCGACGATATGTCGAACGAGGCGGTCGAGTATGTGCGCGGCATTCCCGTTGTCAAAACATTTGGGCAGACGGTGTTTTCGTTCAAACGCTTTAAGGGTTCGATCGACCGCTACGAAAAGTGGGTCGTTGCCTACACCAAGGAGCTGCGCACGCCGATGCTGTTTTACACGGCGGCGGTCAATGGTGTGTTTGTGTTTCTAACGGCCGGCGCACTGCTTTTTACGCGCAGCGGCGTTACCCCGGAATTTCTGCTGAACCTGCTGTTTTACATTATTATTACGCCGGTCATTTCGGTCACGATGACGCGCATCATGTTCCAAAGCGAAGACGCCATGATCGTGGACGACGCCATGCGCCGCATTGACAGTGTGATGGATGCGAAGCCACTGGCGCAGACGGATGTGCCGCAAAAAGCGGCGGACGCTTCGGTCGAGCTTTCACATGTCACCTACAGCTACGACGGGCAGAAAAACGCGGTGGAGGATGTTTCCATTTCGATCCCATCCGGTGCGTCTGTGGCGCTGGTCGGTCCGTCCGGCGGCGGCAAAAGCACGCTGGCCGGTCTGGTTGCCCGCTTTTTTGACCCGCAGCAGGGCAGTGTGAAAATCGGCGGTGTGGATGTGAAGGCTATGCAGAAAGAGACGCTTATGAACACCGTTTCGTTTGTGTTCCAAAACAGCCGGCTCATCAAGGCTTCTGTTTTTGAAAACGTCCGTCTTGGCCGGCCGAGCGCCACGCGCGAGGAAGTGCGGCGTGCGCTGGAGGCCGCGCAGTGCAGCGACATTTTGGAAAAACTGCCGCAGGGCATGGACACGGTCATCGGTACGAAAGGCGTTTACCTTTCGGGCGGCGAACAGCAGCGCATTGCGATCGCCCGTGTCATGCTGAAGGATACGCCGGTCGTGATCCTCGACGAGGCCAGCGCATTTGCCGATCCGGACAATGAGTACCGCGTGCAGCAGGCGTTTTCGGCGCTTTCCAAAAACAAAACCGTCATTATGATCGCACACCGTCTTTCTACGGTCGTCGGCGCCGATTCGATCTATGTGCTGCAAAACGGCAGGGTCTGCGAAAGCGGCAGCTATGATGCGCTTTTAAAACAAAACGGTCTGTTCAGCCGGATGTGGCAGGACTACCAGACTTCGGTCGCCTGGCGTGTGGCAAAGGAGGCAAAAGCATGATCCAAAAACTGCAGAAAAAATATGCCCTGTCTGTACAGGGCGCAAAGGATCTGGTCAAAGGGTGTCTGGCGTGTGTGTTGCAAAACCTGGCGCTGATGCTGCCGGTCGGCATCCTGTACTATCTGGTGCGCGACCTGATGGCGGGCGGCGTGCATGGCATGCGCACGGTGTTTTATGCGGTAGGTTGCGCCGTTTGTATTGTACTGCTTTTTTTGACAACGTATTTTCAGTACAACGCCACTTATTTTGCAACGTACAAGGAAAGCGGCGTGCGCCGCATCACGCTGGCGGAAAAACTGCGCAAGATCCCGCTGTCGTTTTTCGGCAAAAAGGATCTGGCAGACCTGACCAGTACAATCATGGCGGACTGTACGTTTTTAGAGCAGAGTTTTTCGCACTTTATTCCGGAGCTGGCCGGCTCCATGATCTCTACCGTGCTGGTGGCCATCGGGCTGTTCATTTTTGACTGGCGCATGGCGCTGGCCGCCCTGTGGGTGCTGCCGGTCGCGTTTGCGATCGTGGGGCTTTCGGCCAAGGTGCAGCAAAAGCTGAATGACCGGCAGATGGCGGCCAAAATGGCCTGCGCAGACGGCATTCAGGAATGTATCGAAACGTTGCGCGACCTGAAAGCCAATAACGCCGAAAAGAAGTACCTGCACGGGCTGAACCAAAAAATCAAAGCTGTGGAAAAGCGCGCCATCCTCTCGGAACTGGGCACGGCCGTGTTCGTGGTCTCGGCCACGCTGATTTTGAAGCTCGGCATTGCGACTGTGGCACTGGCTGGGTCGTGGCTATTGCTGCGGGGCGAGCTGGATGTGCTCACGTTTTTCATGTACCTGCTTGTCGTGTCGCGGCTTTATGATCCGCTGCAGTCGGCGCTGCAGAATCTGGCAGCCGTTATCAGCACGCGCACCAACATTGCGCGCATGAACGAGATCCTTGACCATCCGGTGCAGACCGGCACAAGCTGCCTGTCCAACAACGGCTGCGATATTGTGTTTGACCATGTCGGCTTTTCCTATAGCGGCGGCGAAACCGTTTTGCGCGACGTTTCGTTTACGGCGCGCCAGGGTGAGGTAACGGCGCTGGTCGGTCCGTCCGGCGGCGGCAAAACAACGGTCTCGCGTCTGGCCGCACGTTTTTGGGATGCCAGCCGCGGTAAAATCACGGTCGGCGGCATGGATGTTTCGACCGTGGACCCGGAGACGCTTTTGTCGCTTTACTCCATCGTGTTTCAGGATGTAACGCTTTTTAACAATACGGTTTTGGAAAACATCCGCATTGGCCGCAAGGATGCAACGGATGAGGAGGTGCTGGCCGCCGCACGCCTGGCCAACTGCGCGGAATTTGCCGAAAAGCTGCCGCAGGGCTGGCAGACGGTGATCGGCGAAAACGGCTGCAGCCTGTCGGGCGGCGAACGGCAGCGCATTTCGATTGCGCGCGCCTTTTTGAAAAACGCGCCGGTCATTCTGCTGGACGAGGCAACTGCGTCGCTCGACGTCGAGAACGAAACGCTCATCCAAACGGCGCTGTCGCGGTTGATTCAAAACAAAACGGTGCTGGTCATTGCGCACCGCATGCGCACCGTTGCCGGCGCCAACAAGATCGTTGTGCTCGATCACGGCGTGGTGGCCGAACAGGGCGCGCCGCAGGCGCTTTTGCAAAACGACGGCGTTTTTAGCCGCATGGTCAAATTGCAGACGGCCGGCCAGCAGTGGACCATGTCGTAATTTTCAAAATACATGTTGACAACGGCTCCATAATATGGTATATTGATTTCGGTTAGTTAAAACTAATTCCGGAGACCGCTGCGGCAGCAGCTTGCGGCGGTCTGTTTTTAGAACCGATAGTTAGCTTAAGCTAACTAAATGCCATGGGGGAGGAACATCCATGCTGGAAAAGTGCCTGGTCGAACAGTGCGCACCAACGCTGGCATCGCTCAAAGTGGGCAGCTTGTTTTCATACACGTTTTCAGACTTGCCGTCTTTTGAAGCGCAGGCGCTTTTTTGGCGCGCTGCACTCAACACCAAGGGGCTGGAGCTTGCCGTGTTGAATGTCGCAGCCGGTCGGGCGCTGATCTATGTGTATCGCGTTCCGGCGCTTAAACAGGTGCTGCGCGGCAGGGAGGTGGCTGCTTTTTTAACGGAGTGCGGCTACAGCGACCTTTCGGTCGATACGGCTCTGGCCGTCCTGTGTCAAAAGTTGGCACAGGGCGACGGTTTTCCGCACGAGATCGGCATTTTTCTCGGCTATCCGCTCGGCGATGTGCTGGGTTTTATCGGCCACTGCGGCCAAAACAGTAAGTGCACCGGCTGCTGGAAAGTGTACGGCAACGCCGACGAGGCTGCGCGGCTGTTTCAAAAGTATAAAAAGTGCACGGCCGTTTACAAGCGCCTTTGGGCTTCGGGCCGCAGCGTTTTGCGCATGACGGTGCCTTGCTGAAACACGGCGTTGGCCGCGATTCCCCATTGCTTTTATCCCGCTTGTCTCGTATAATGAAATGGGAGGGGTATATATGCAAAACGAAATCAAGTCCAAACAGCCTTTGTTGGCCGGCAACGGCTCGCTCGCCGAGCCCGGCTGGTGCCGCCGGAATCTGTATGCATATAATATCGGTTCGCGTGCGCGCAGCATCTGGCGGCTGAAGGAGTGGGATTTTTACCAAATCAGCAACGGCCGCGTTATGGTGCAGCTCAATCTTTTCAATATTTCTCTTGCGACCTGCGCCACCTTTGGCCTGGTCGACCTGCAAACCGGCGAAAAGCTCGATACGCTTTGTCTGCAGCCGCTCACGCCGCACAAAAACCGTCTGAACCCAAACGGCGATTTTCCGAACCGCACGGTGTTTTCACAGGGCAAAACGCACCTGTTGTTCAACACCACCGATTCGGCGCACAATCTGCAGCTGAGCACGGTCTGCGGCGGCAAGCCGCTGCGGTGCGCATTTCACTGCGCGCGCCTGCAGCCGCATGAAAGCATCACCATTGCCACGCCGTTTGCCGAAAAAGGCTGTTTCTTTTATACAAATAAAATCAACTGCCTGGCAACAGAGGGCGTGGTGACGGCCGGTGAAAAAACGTACAAGTTTTCAAAATCCGACACATTCACGGTGCTGGACTGGGGGCGCGGCATTTGGCCGCACAAAAACATGTGGTACTGGGCCAACGGCAGCACTTATTTGAACGGCGTGCCGTTTGGGTTTGAACTGACCTGGGGCTTTGGCGATGAATCGGCCGCTACGGAAACGGCGCTGTTTTACGGCGGTGTGTGCCATAAGCTGGGCGCCGTTTCGCTGGAACATGACCCACAGGAATACGGCTGGATGCGGCCGTGGCATTTTCGGGAGGAAAACGGCCGCCTGGATCTTACCATGACGCCGTTTTACGACAATGTGACCGATTTGATGCCGCTCGGCCTTGCCGGCATGAAAACGCACCAGGTGCACGGTCTTTGGAACGGCACAGTGGTGCTGGACGACGGTAAAAAATTGCAAATCGAAAATATGTACGCCTTCTGCGAAAAGGTGCACAATAAGTGGTAAACACACCGTGCACAGCAGCAGGCGGCTGGAAACGAGGTTATACTTATGAAAAAAGTTGCTGTTGTGTACTGGAGCGGCACGGGCAACACCTTGCAGATGGCGAACGCCGTTGCAGATGGTGTGCGTGCTGCCGGAGCCGTGGCCGATGTGCTGACGCCCGGCGAATTTACGGCAGATATGCTGAATGATTACCATGCGTTTGCCTTCGGCTGCCCGTCCATGGGGTGCGAGCAGCTGGAGGAAACGGAGTTTGCCCCCATGTTTGCGGCGGTTTTGCCCGGCCTTTCCGGGCGTTCGGTCGCGCTTTTCGGCTCTTACGGCTGGGGCGACGGCGAGTGGATGCGCAGCTGGGAAGTGGCGTGCGCCGATGCAGGCGCGGTATTTGCCTGCCCCAGTGTCATCTGCTGTGAAACGCCGGATGAGGCGGCCCTTGCCGCTTGCAATGCACTTGGCCGCGCGCTGGGGGCGTGATCTGCTTTCACCGGCAGAAATCCTCTTTAAGACTTGCCATCTTTTCTCGGACAGCTTTGCTGTTTAAACACCTACATCTTTCTGCCGCTGAATATAAAAATACCCGCACCGTAGCGTGCGGGTGTTTTTTTGTAAAATTCTGTTGAAAATTCATGAATCTGTCACTGGATTTTAACAAGATTGTGACACAGTCTGCATATAATAAAGGCACACAATGCTCGTCTTATTTTATTTGGGGAGATCGTTATGACTATACATCATGGTTTGTTTCAGGTCTGCGTATGGCTGTTTGTCATCGGCGGTCTGCTGGGAGTCTTGATGGAAGGCGCCTGGTGGCGGTATCGCTATGGCTTTTGGCAGACGCACACAACGCTTTTGTGGTCGCCGCTTTGCACCATTTACAGCTTTGGCTGTGTGGGCTGCTATGTGGGGGCGCTATTGTTCATGGAATATAATTTGTTGGTGCGCTTTTTTGCTTTCGGCATCACGGGTACGGTCGTGGAATGCGCCGGCGGTGCACTGGTGTACTATGGGCTTGGCATGCGCGCCTGGGATTATTCCGATTCTTTTTTGAATTTTAAAGGCTTTGTCAATTTGAAAATGACTTTTGTCTGGGGTCTGTGCGGCAGTCTGTTCCAGCTTTTGGCGCCGTCTCTCAACCGGCTTCTGTTTCGGTTTGGTAGTCCGTTTTGGTGGTACCTTAGCCTGGCGCTCGCCGCATTTTTGGCAGTCGACACGGTGTTTACCAGCATTGTGCTGTACCGCTGGAGCCGGCGCCACTGGGGTGTGCCGGCGAAAGGGCGGCTTTTCCGTTTTCTGGATCGCCGCTATACGGATGAGAAAATGCAAAAGCGGTTCAATAACTGGTACTTTGTAGATACCGGCAGCGCCGAAACGGCCAGAACCAAATCCAAAGCATAAGGTTTGTACGTTTATCTTGTTTAAAATATGCCCGCTTGATGGCAGAACATGCAAACACCCGCATTTTAAGTGCGGGTGTTTGAGACTGTCGAAAAAGTCGGTTGAACCGCGCGTAGAAAAATTTTGAAAATAGACTTCTATTTTTCTCAAGCAGAAAAGCATCTTGCACTCTAAAGAAAATAAAGCACTTTA
>URDW01000091.1 GCA_900546735.1 uncultured Oscillospiraceae bacterium | reverse complement strand
ACTCCAGCGTTCAATGGTACCCCGACCCGCGAAGGCTACACCTTCAAGGGCTGGAGCCCCGAGGTTGCCGAAACTGTAAGCGGAAGCACCACTTATACGGCACAATGGGAATTGAATGCGCCCGTTGATCCAGATCCCGAATACGGCAATTTGACTGTATCGAAAACCGTTTCGGGCAGCGGCGCAAGCACAACAAAGGCATTTACCTTTACCGTAACCCTTAATGATACTTCTATCAGCGGCACATACGGAGATATGACCTTTGCAAACGGCGAGGCAACCTTTACCCTGAAAGACGGAGAAAGCAAGACCGCAACAGGGCTTCCTGCCGGAACAGGCTATACAGTTTCCGAAAGCGACAACAGCGGCTATACCGTAACAGTAAACAATACGAATGCTACTGCGGCAGCGGGTGCTATTGGTGCTGGGGAAACAGCCCTTGCAGCCTTTAATAACTACAAATCCGGCGGTGGCGGAGGCGGCAGCGATCCAGATCCCGATGGCAGCGTGAAGATTACAAAGACGGTACAGGGCAATAAAGCCCCGGCTGAAAAGGTTGCCTATGAGTTCAAAGTGTGGGTACGGAACAGCAGCGGCAATGCGGTATCTGAAAGAGTATCGTATAAGTTCACAGCAAACGGAACAACCACAAATAGCAACAGCCTGACAATCGGCGCAGATGGATATACTTTCTACCTGAAAGATGGCGAAAGCATTACATTCAGCGACATTACCAGCGGCAGGCGCATTGAAGTAAAAGAAATTACCACAGGCGATTTCACAACTACAACCAGCGGTTTGACCGATGGCGTTTGCGTGATTTCCTCGAATACTACAAAGACGGTTGCATTTGTCAATGATTATGGCAATACCAACACACCCGGCGGCGGTGATGATAAAGACCCGACAGACCCGGTTGATCCCACTCCCGATACCGACCCGGTTGACCCGACTACGCCGACCGAGCCAGCGGATGACCCGACTACACCGACAACTCCCGACAGATCCCTTGATGATGCGCCGCAGACGGGAGATAATAGCAACATGGGGCTTTGGATTGCCCTTTCCTCTCTGTCCCTGTTCTGCATGGCGGCGTTGACTTTTGGCAAAAAGCGTTTTATTGCCCGCAGCAGATAACAGATCGGATATAAGCAAACGTAAGACAGCACGCAAGGGGGCTGGGCTTTGAACAGCCCAGCCCCTTTCAGTATGGCGAGAAAGGAACAGACTAAATGAATAAAACGGATTTTGCAGAAGAACTTTCCAAACGGACAGAGATTCCGAGGTCAAAGGCTTTGGAAATCACAAACGCCGTTCTGGATATTCTGACCGAAGCAATGGAACAGAAAGAAAAAGTACAGTTTATCGGCTTTGGCAGCTTTGAAACCAAACTCACACCCCAGCGCGCTGCAAGAAATCCCCAAACCGGAGAAGAAGCCCTTATCCCCGCAGGATATAAGCCTGTCTTTAAGGCAAGCAAGGTGCTGCGCAGCAAAGTCAATGCGGAGTAAGCGGAAACAGACGAAAGAAAGGGTTGGGACTGCACCGTCCCTTTTCTTATCAAAGCAAAAAGGAGGCGGCGTGTATGAAACTGTATTCCGGGCATGGTAAGCTGCTTGCAAAAAAATACAAACGCAAAAGAAAGCTGCCCCTGCGCCCTGTCCTCTTTCTGCTGTTCGGTGTGGTGTTTCTCATATCTGCCACTATACTTGCAAAACAGTTGATAGAAAGCGAACAGGAAAAATCGTCTTTCATCGACCTTGCTACCACCGCAGAACTGGCACAGCAGGCAGAGGAAATGAACGGGTTTTTCGGCCTTGTTTCCAATGTACCGAAGCCACAGCCGCCAGCGGAAACCGAGCCGGAGGAACCACAGTACACCGAATACGCCGCCCTGTATGCGGAAAACAACGATTTTGTTGGGTGGCTGCATATCGACAATACAAGCATTGATTACCCGGTTATGTTTACGCCGGAGGAACCGGAGTATTATCTGCGCCGCGCCTTTGACAAAACCGATTCCCAAAGCGGAACGCCCTTTATCAGCGCGGACAGCACCATTGACAGCGATTTTTTTATCATCTATGGGCATAACATGAAAAACAATGCCATGTTCGGAACGCTGGATTATTACAAAGAAAAATCGTTCTGGGAGGAAAATCCCCGCATTTCCTTTACCACCGTTACCGAGCAGCGGGAATATGAAGTATTTGCAGCTTTGGAAACCCGCGTTTTGTATCAGGACGAAACAGGCTACCGTTACTATTTCCAGGTCGGAGATCTGACCGAAGAAGCATTTGACGAATTAACAGGCTGGTTTCGGCAAAACGCTTTATACGATACAGGGATTACCCCGGAATACGGGGAGCAGGTTGTTGTCCTGTCCACTTGCAGCTACCACACAGATAACGGCAGAT
Source organism: uncultured Oscillospiraceae bacterium (assembly GCA_900546735.1). Taxonomy (GTDB): domain Bacteria; phylum Bacillota; class Clostridia; order Oscillospirales; family Acutalibacteraceae; genus Scybalenecus; species Scybalenecus merdavium. The sequence continues at coordinate 6,428 of URDW01000091.1, read as the reverse complement.
TTATCATTGCGGCAAGAAGAACGGACAATGTGGAATGAGGTTTGGCATGAATAAACAGTACAAACGACAGCTATATGACTATGAAGCGGACGATATGGCGGAGGCAGAACGGTTAAGACAAAGACGGCTTGCCCGCAGAAAACGGCAGCAAAGACAGAAAAGAAACCGAAGGCTTCTGATGTGCGCCGCCCTGCTTCTGCTTGCCATACTTGTCTTTGTCCTTATCCCAAAGAGTTCGCAACCGTTAAAAGGCACATGGGCGTATGGCGAAACGGCAGAATTGCAGTTTGACGGCAAGGACAGAGGAAAGATTGCCCTGCACGATACAGAAACGGAATGTGCTTTCTCCTATACCGCAGAGGAAAACACATTGCAGATTGATTTTGACAACGCCTATATCACAGACGCCGCCTATACCTTTACGGTTGAAAAGGACGGCCTGACACTTTTCGGTGGTGATGGTACAACGGGCGGCACATACGCTTTGACAAAAGTTAAAAAGTAAGAGAAAGGACAGATCCGGCCGCTTGCAGCTGATTAGAGGACGGCAGGCAATGACAACTGAAAACTGGTACGCTATGTCCTCGTTTATTGCAGGATAGTGAAATATGAGTACATACAAGTACAACCTGAAAAAACGCCCGATTAAGGATTTTCCTTAAATCGGGCGTTTTTCTCTCTTGCGGCGAAATTCCTCAAAATATAGGCGTTCACCCATATACAAATCGGATTTTCTGTATGTTTGGAGGACACAGCCATGAAAAATATCAAACGGAGGTGCAGCTGATAAGGTTCAGCGCGTTCTGACGCTGACAAACAGTATTCCCCGCTTTGCGGCCTTTTGCCGCAGGGCTGCTTTGTCATGCCCCGGCTGCCGAAGCCCGCCTTTATCCTGTTTGAACTTTCAAAACAGATAAAGGAGGTCTGACGCATGGAAAAGGTTTAGAAAAAATTTTTTTAATTTTCTTCTTCCGCGTTTTCCTAAATGGGGGTTGCTCACCGTATTAGTGGTGAAAGGGGAAGAAAAGTATCACCCGCTTTCGCGGTTGCGAAAGGAGGTGAGAAAATGAAACCTCAAAGCCACGATGATGTTAGCCGTATCTTTGACGCATTTTGCAAAAAGGTATTGCGAAACGAAGCGCGGGATTACCTTGACGAGATGAACCGGAAGAACAATCGTGAGATCCCGTTTTCGGCACTCCCGGTTGAAGCAATGGAGCAGTTTGCCAGCTATGACCGCTATTTCACCGAAGAACGCACTTTCCGTATTTTAGGTTGCACCGTCTATGTGGATGACGCTGACCTTGCCGAAGCAATCGCCGCCTTGCCAAAGGACAAGCAGGATATTATTTTGCTGTTTTACTTCCTTGAAATGAGCGATTACGAGATTGCAAAAAGGCTGAACATTCTACGGCGATCCGTTACTTATCGGAGGAATAGCACTCTAAAACTGCTGAAAGAACTGATTGGAGGAAATGCAGATGAACAATAAACAGAACTACTCCCGTCTGCTTCCGTACTCCGTCATTCAAGCGGCAGCGGCGGGCGAAGCGGAGGCTGTCAATGTCGTGCTGGAACACTACAAGGGATATATAGCGAAGCTGTCCCTTGTGGGCGGGAAAGATCCGGACGGGAATACCCGCGTGTATGCAGACGATGAACTGCGCCGCAGGCTGGAAACCAAGCTGATATGTAAAATACTCACATTCCGGGTGGAGTAAAACCTGACCGCAGGGGGCGTGTTTCCTCTTTCCTCGCCCTCTGTAAACACCCGGCTGCACCTTGACAAAGAAAGCCCGCAAGATAACGGCGGCGCAGTATAACAGGCAAACAGATACTTTCCGTCTGTACCGAGCCGCGCAGCGGGTACGCCATGACACATATCCGGGAGGATATGCCGAGCGACAAATACCGCGCTGTAAAACAAGGACAGCAGCTTGTGGGCGATAACATACAGGCGGGACAATGATACTTCCTTATAGCCATAGTCCGAGCGTTCAAAGCGTCGCAGGCATTGGGTAGGGCTGCCTTAAATGGGCAGGGGTGAAACTCCCATGAGGTTGAAGCTAACAACCGTCTGTTTTGCCTTTCTTTTTTATCCGTATGAAATAACAGAAACTTTGATACCCACGAAAGGGGGATATTATGAATACGAATGAAAACACAATCTATGTCCCTGTTTGGGAAAAATATACGCTTTCCATTGAGGAAGCGGCACAGTATTTCCGCATTGGCGAAACCAAGCTGCGCAAGATGGCAGAACAGAATGTTTCTGCCGGGTGGGTGCTGATGAACGGAAACCGTATTCAGATCAAGCGCAAGCACTTTGAAAAGTTCATAGACAATCTGGAAACTATATAGTGAAATTGAGCCTTGTTTATGGTATAATGGTATCAGCATATCAAGGTTCTTTCCGACAGGAAAGGAGCATTGAAAAATGTCAACAAAAAGACGCGATAACAAAAACAGGGTTTTGCGTTCAGGAGAGAGCCAGAGAAAAGACGGAAGATATGCCTACAAATATACCGATACCTTTGGCAAGCAGCAGTTTATTTACGCATGGAAATTAGTGCCTACCGACAGAACCCCGGCCGGAAAGCGTGAGGATATATCCCTGCGGGAAAAGGAACAGGAATTGCAGAAAGACCTGTTAGACGGGATAGACACCATCGGCAAGAAAATGACCGTCTGCCAGCTTTACGCCAAGCAGACGAAATACAGGGGCAATGTTCGGCACAATACGAAAACCGGGCGCAATCGGCTGATGCGGATTTTAGAACAGGATATACTCGGAGCCGCCGCGATTGACAGCGTAAAAATGTCGGACGCGAAAGAATGGGCTTTGAGAATGAAAGCAAAGGGGTTTTCCTACAACACGATCAACAACGACAAGCGTTCTCTGAAAGCGGCGTTTTACACCGCTATACAGGACGATTGTATCAGGAAAAACCCCTTTGACTTCCAGCTGAATACTGTTTTGGAGGACGATACAACGCCAAAGGAGCCTTTGACCCCCGCACAGGAGGAAAGCCTGCTGACTTTTGTTTTGAATGATAAGGTCTATCGCAAGTATTACGATGAACTTATTATACTGCTGGGAACAGGGCTGCGCATTTCCGAACTTTGCGGATTGACCGAAACCGACATTGATTTTCCAAGTGGTATTATCAATGTAGATCACCAGCTTTTGAGAAGCCCGGAGATCGGCTATTACATTGAAGTGCCGAAAACGGAAAGCGGCATACGGCAGATCCCCATGAGAGAAAAAGTGGCACAGGCATTTCAGCGCGTTATCAACAACCGCAGGGGTGCGAAACCGTTTAAGGTGGATGGGTACAGCAATTTCTTATTCCTTAATCGTGATGGTCTGCCGAAAGCAGCAGTCAATTATGACAGTATGTTTCGCGGGCTTGCCAAGAAGTACAACGCAAATCACGAAGAACCGCTGCCCGAAGTCATGACACCGCACACGCTGCGGCATACCTTTTGCACCAACCTTGCAAATGCCGGAATGAACCCGAAAGCATTGCAGTATCTTATGGGACATTCCAACATTCAAATGACGCTGAACTATTACGCACACGCCACATTTGCTTCCGCAAAGGCAGAGATGGAACGGCTGGCAGCCTGATTACAGGAATGGAGTTTACTACTCCTTTTACTACTTTTCAAAGCGAAAACACAAGAGGTTTTACAGGTATATGTGGGTATCTTCCACAATCAAAAATGCCGAAAAGCCTGTATTTTCAAGCTATATCGGCATTTAAGAACTTCTATTAAAACAAGAGAAAATTAACGATTATATTATAATAAAAAAGAGACAGCATTTGCAGGGGAGTGTCTATAAAGGTAACAATAAAGTAGATTTAGTTTTGAAGTTTTTGTCTCAAGCTTGCGGCCTATTTGACGAACTATGTGAGCAAATACCATACATCTTTCAGGCTATTGATTTACTTGTTAAAGATGGGTTTTGCGAAACTCATGAAGGTGAATTAGTCTGTAGCCTCACGAGCCAACAAAAAGCAGTTGATTATGATGCATTCACAGAGGCCGCAATTCAAGAGAGTAAATCATATTCTGACAGACAGTTTTTAAGAGAGGTGATCAGCATTGTTTAAGTTAATAAGATTATCTCTCAATGGAAAATGCGAAGGTCAATCATTTTCGTATTCCTTTGCCGATGGCATCAACTATTTCAAAGGGAAAAATGACTCTGGAAAAACGGAGTTTTACACTTTTCTAGATTATATGCTTGGCGCAAATATTAATTTAGCAGATAAAGACTGGTTTAGAGATTCATTGATTTCTGCTGAATTGATGTTCTTATATAACAATCGGAAATTTGTTGTTACTCGGTTTATATCAAATCCTAACAAGAACTTCTTCAGATATTATGATGAAGAAAGTTCCGAGGAAATTAGGCTTGATGAATATCGCGCAAAATTGAATGTGGTTTTCTCAAAAAGCCAGGAAACGATGAAAGAGCTTCGCGCTTTTGTTGAAGAAGATATTGGCTATAGAACATTTACCGTTTTCAATTTCTTGGGTGAAAATCGGCAAGGCATTTTAAATGATTTTTTTGATAAATGCAGTCGATTAGAATATTCAATAAAGATGCCAGCCCTATTAAATTATATCTTTAACAAAAACATTGCTCGGATAAACGAACTCAAAAAGCGTGAAGAAGAACTAAAGATCCGTCTCGAGACTCTTGAAAATCGAGCATCAAAAAACGATGATATTCGAGGGAGAGTAAACCATCAATTAAAAATTCTCGGAATACATAAGGTGTTTACTGGGACTAATTCCGAGACAATTCTCCACGAAATTACGACCTTGCAAAATTCTCTTGAGAAAGATGAGACTGCAACAAAAACGCAAACAATCGCAGAACTAGAAGCAATATATACCAGTCTTGATGAACAAATAAAGAAACAGAAGAACTCGGAATATGATCATAAACGTTTTGCAGAAGATGAGGTGAAACAACGGGCTCTGCTTGATAGATTACAAAAAATAGTCGAAGGAAAAGCAGAGTATGCATATCTAGTGAATCCAATTATAAGTTTGACTGTAGATTTAGATAAGAGTATTTCGTTTAACAAATACTTAATTCAAGAGACTACTACGCGAGAATTGAAAAAGCAACGCGATAGGATTAGGCAACAAATATTAGCCAACAAGTCAAGATTTGCAATCTATTCTGTATCAGAAAAAGAACAGGCAGTTACCTTAATCAAAGAATATTTAAGCTATTACGACTGTGATTTTGATGGAGGTTCTCTATCTGAGATTCGGCGTGAATTGAGAAAGGTAAGAGAGGAAATTCGTATACTTCAAAATGGAAACGATACGGAGAAAATAAACAGTTTGTCTGCGGATATTACTCAGTTGTACAAATCCTCGATTGAGGTTTCAGAACTGGCTGAATATGATTTTAGAAAAAGTGGATTTCACATTTCCTATTTAAAAAACGGCAACATTCTCCAACCGCAAATTTTGGACGAAGAAAGTGATAGTGCAGATCAAATCAAAAATTATTACACTGGTAGCATGGCAAGACACACACTAATGCAGTTATGTGGTTACCTAGGTTTTCTTCGTATGTTAATTAAAGAGGATAAATATCCTCTGATTCCCTTTTTGGTTATTGACCATATCTCAAAACCTTTTGATGATAAGAATCAAAAAGCTTTGGGAGCTATTTTGCATGGAGCTTATACAAATCTGCAAAAAAGCGAAATGCAAATCATCTTGTTTGACGATGAAGATGCTTCAAGTTTGGGGCTAACACCTGACCACAGCATAAATTTACTAGGTGAAGACAAGAGTGGATTCAACCCATTCTATATGCCCTCTAAAGAAGATTCTCCAAATGCACCAGAGGAAGTTGAGTAGTTTAAGAAGCAAATCATCTTGGAGCGACTTGATACGTTCTAGTTATAGGGGAACGGTTTTCACCGTTCCCCTATAGAAAAACATAGGAAGTATTGCTCAATATCTCAATTGGACGGTATGACATAATATCTGCTTTTAAATCCCTAGGATAAGGCATCTTACTTGCTGTCTGCAAATCGCTGCCTTTTTTGGATTTTACCAGATTCTTTAATAGCACATTGGAATAGCAAGACTTTCCCGCGTATTGAAGCACTTATTTGACCCGGTTTAGGGGGGATGTAACCGTACTAACCGGAAATCCGGTTGGAGCGGCAAGCACCTCCTATCGCTTTACAGGAAACGCCGCCCGTTGTCCTGTTGGGCCGCGTTGTTCTCGCTATTTTGAATTTTTAGAATAAATACCTCTTGCCGACTGCCAGCAAACCGTTGATATATCTGCGTTTTCTGAAATCCTATAATTACACTCCGACCAAAAGGACCTCCGGTTTAAGCCGGAGGCCCTTTTTGTTTTTTGTATATTTTTATAGAGC
>URDW01000090.1 GCA_900546735.1 uncultured Oscillospiraceae bacterium | reverse complement strand
CGGTCCAACCGGCTTTTTCGACAGTCTCAAAGCCCGGCCTATTGCCGGGCTTTGTTTGCTTTATGGGAAGATCAGTAAAGGAGACATTTAGACATCAGCGGTCTTCGCGTTCGACCGAGCGGTCCAGGATCTTGCCGGTCTTGGCGTTGATCTCGTACTCATATTCCATGTTGCCGCTGCGGAATTCCACTTCGTACACATAGACGCCGTCCTCTTTGTCCAGCTTTGCCTTTTCAAATGTAGCTTTCGATGCGGAAACGCCGCTGTCCTTCAAAGCGATCGACTTGGCTTTTTCCGTGCCGATATAGTTGCCGGAAGAAGTTGTGGACGCTGAGGTGGTTTTCTGCCCCTCGGCACGTTCACGGTCATAAGAAGTGATTTTGCCGTCAGAAGCGCGCACTTCAAATTCATACTCGTAGCTGCCGGAAACGAACTCGATGTCGTACTCTTTTACGCCGTCGTCATAATCCGTTTTGGCTTTTGTAAAACGCACGTCCGAAGCGGACAGGCCGGCATGCTTCAGTGCGATGGACTTTGCCTCGGCCAAAGTTACGGCAGAACTGCTGCTCTGAGAAGAAGTGGTTTTCTGGGAAGAGGTGGTCTTTTGCGCATCGGCGCGCTCACGGTCGTAAGACGTGATCTTGCCGTCGGAAGCACGCACTTCAAACTCATACTCATAGCTGCCGGAAATGAACTCGATATCGTACTCTTTTACACCGTCGTCGTAATCCGTTTTGGCTTTTGTGAAGCGCACATCCGAAGCAGACAGCCCGGCGTGTTTCAGTGCGATCGACTTTGCCGAATCCAGTGTAACACCTGCGCTGTTCTGCGCGGCAGTCGTCTGCGAAGCAGAGTCACCGGTCGCTTGGCTGCCGCCTGCAGCGGCCGTTGTCGTTTCAGCCGACTGCGCAGCCGTAGTGCTGACTTTCTCACCGTCCGCCTCGGCCAAACGGTTCAAAATGGTACCGTCAGAAGCTTTGATCTCGTAATCGTAATCCACACGGTCGGCCTCAAACTCCACATCGTAGACCAGCGTGCCTTGTCTCAAGTCCAGGTCCACATCGTCGATGCGTGCTGCCTGCGCCGAGACGTTGGCGTCGTCCAGTGCAATGGAAACGGCTGCGTCAGACCCGATCACATTTTTCTGCACGGCGTTCGACGCATAAGCGGCAACACCTGCACCGAGAACGGCCACACCGGCCACAACAGCCACGCCCGAAATGAGCATTTTTTTCTTTTTTGGTAAGCTGCGGATCGTTTCACCTGTAAGTTTTTTCATATCTTATTCCTCCATATAAAAATTTGTGTCAGACGTTGTTCCCTCCGTCTGACACAAGAATACGATATGAAAATTAAAACCAGATTAGAAAAAAGAAATTTCTGAAAAATTTTTTTATGCTGATTTTTACCGGCCAAATACGCCACATTGAAACCAGCTGTTAAAGAAATGCTCAATCATTAATAACCCATTTTATAATTTCCCATTAAAAATGCCGGAGGTGTCTTTCCGGCATTTTTAGCATTTATTTTGATTTTCAATGGATCAGCCATAAATCGTTCAACCGTTTTATGCGCCGGGCAACGGCATATAAACATAAAACATGCTGCCCTCGTTTTCGCGGCTTTCCACCTTTAAGGAAAAGCCGTGCAGATCGGCAATGCGCTTGACAACAGCCAAGCCTATGCCGAGGCCGTTCTTCTGGTCCTGCGACGTGCGCGAAGCATCGGCGCGGTAAAACTTTTGCCAAATGCGCTCGGTCTGCTCGGGCGTCATGCCGGCGCCCGTGTCCGCCACGCTGAGTACCGCCTGCGTGTCTGCACGATGCAGACCCACCGTGATCGTGCCGTCTGGCCGGTTGTAGCGGTAAGCGTTTGAAAGCAGATTGACGAGCATCTGTTCAAAAAGGCTGGAACTGACCGGCAAAGAGATTGCGCTCTCGATCTCAGTCGACAGGCGGATGCCATTTTGCAGCGTACCGGCAAAATCGTTGCAGACCTGCTGCGTCAGCTGCGAAACGTCAGCCGTGTGCAGATCGGGCGGCGCATCCATACGCTCCAGCCGGGCATAGGAAAGCATTTCTTCCACAATGGCGCTCATGCGCGCCGCCTGGCGTGAGATCACCTGTAAACTGTTTTTATAAGCCTGCGCATCGCGGTCTTTTTTCAGGGCAAATTCACACTGTGCCGAGATGACCGAAAGCGGCGTGCGCAGCTCATGCGAAGCGTCGGATGTAAATTGCTTTTCCGCCTCAAAGGAGCGTTCCAAACGGTCAAACATAGAGTTGAATGTGCCCGCAAGCTGCGCCAGCTCGTCCTGCTGCGGCGGCATTTCAATGCGTTTGGACAAATCGCGGCCGTCGCTGATCTGTTCGGCTGCCGCGGCGATTTTTTGAATGGGCCGCAGCGAACGCCGCGCCATCAGGTATCCGCCGAGGATGGCCACAAGCGCAAACAGCGGCAAAAGCATCAGCGAAAGACGCACTGTCTGCGACAAAATAGTCTGGTTGGCGTTTTCATTGACAACGCCTTTGAGCACGAGTCCCTCCAAATGCTCAATTTCAAGCGCTTCAAAATAAACATAATACGTCTCGCCTTCGCGGCTGACTTCACTGATTTTGCCCGAAAGATCGACCGGGCAGTTCACAACGCCGTTGCCGTAAAGCAGATTGCCCTGCGCATCATAAAGAGATGTGTACACGCCGTTCAACTCGTCCAGAAAATCGTCGTCGATCTCAATATAACCGCCGCGATACTCCAAATACTGGTCCTCTTCATCCTCTTCCGCGTCGGCCATGGAAAACAAAAACTCGATCTCCTGTGCGTTGGTTTCCACCGTACTGAGCAGCAATTCACGAATGTTGGTGTGCAGGACAGAATTATTAATAACGAACATCAGGCCGAATGCCAATGCCGTGATGAGAATGACAAGCACTGAAAACCATAGCGTGATCCTGGCCTGCAGGGAAAGCTTTTTCATGCATCCTCCTTCAAAACGTAGCCATAGCCGCGCACCGTGTGGATCAGCTTTTTGTCAAAGCCTTCATCCACCTTTTTGCGCAGATAGCGGATGTAGACGTCGATCACATTGGTGCCGCCGGAATAGTCAAAATCATAAACGCTGTTTTCAATGGCTTCACGGGTAAGCACCGTGTTTTTATTTTTCATCAGGCACTCCAAAATAGCGAACTCCTTGGCGGACAGACGAATCGCCTTGCCGGCGCGGCTGACCTCGTGTGTCTGGATGTTCAGCTGCAGATCGGCCGCCGTATACACATTGCCGGTGCTGCCGGACTGGCTGCGCACGGCTGCGCGGATGCGTGCAAGCAGTTCTTGAAACGAAAACGGTTTGATGATATAGTCGCTGGCGCCAAGATCCAGTCCGCGCACACGGTCCTCCACATCATCGCGCGCTGTTAAAAAAAGGATCGGCGCACGCCCGCCGCGGCTGCGGTAGCTGCGCACAATGTCAAACCCGTTCTGCCCGGGCAGCATAACATCCATCAGCACAACGTCGTAATCGGCCGACTCCATGTAAAGCAGCGCATCGTTGCCATCCAGGCAGCAGTCGCAGCTGTAGCCCTCGTCCTCCAGCTCCATTTTGATCACATCGCTTAAATCCTTTTCGTCCTCAACAACCAAGACTCTCATTTTCCATACCTGCCCATTCAAAATTTGCAGTTTTATTGTTGCATAAAAAGATTAAAAACAGATTAAAGCCTTACTGCGGCTTTTTCATCGTAAGACTGATGCGTTTTTTGGCAGCATCGACCTGCAGCACCCATACCGTAACGATATCGCCGACTTTCAGCACGTCAGACGGGTGGCGGATGTAACGGCTGGTGATCTGTGAAATGTGCACAAGGCCGTCCTGGTGCACGCCGATGTCTACAAAAGCGCCAAAGTCCACCACATTGCGCACGGTGCCCTTCAGCTCCATGCCGGGCTTCAAATCTTCTATACCTAAAATATCGGTGCGCAGCATCGGCTGCGGCAGCTCGTCGCGCGGGTCGCGCCCGGGCTTTTGCAGTTCCGAAACAATGTCTTTCAGCGTCGGCTCGCCGACATCCAGACGCTTTGCAATGGCCGATGCGCCCATCGTTTTTACGACCTGGCCGACAGCCGCCGTTTTTCCGGCACGCACTTCCTGCTCGCTGACGCCGCACAGCGCAAGCAGCTTTTCCGCCACGGCGTAGCTTTCCGGGTGCACGGCCGTGTTGTCGAGCACATTTTTGCTTTCTCGCACACGCAGAAACCCGGCACACTGTTCAAAAGCTTTCGGACCGAGCTTGCTGACCTTTTTCAGCTGTGCACGCGAGGTAAAGCCGCCGTTTTCGCGGCGAAACGCCACAATGTTTTTGGCCACGCTCTGCGAAATGCCGGCCACACGGGACAAAAGCGGAACAGAAGCGGTATTCAGATCTACGCCGACAGAGTTCACGCAGTCCTCCACCACACCGTCCAACGCCTCGTTCAACTGCTTTTGCGGCATATCGTGCTGGTACTGACCAACACCGATCGCCTTCGGGTCGATCTTTACCAGCTCGGCCAGCGGATCCTGCAGGCGGCGCGCGATCGATACGGCCGAACGCAGGCTGACGTCGTACTGCGGGAACTCCTCAGCCGCCAATTTGGAGGCGGAATAGACAGACGCACCGGCCTCACTGACGACCATATACACAATACCGCGATCCAGCTCACGGATCACTTCTGCGGCAAACACCTCCGTCTCGTGCGAAGCCGTGCCGTTGCCGATGGCGAACATCTGCACATGGTATTTATGCACCAGGTCTTTGATGATTTTCTTGGCCTGTTCTATTTTGCTGTGCGGCGGTGCGCAGTAAATGACCGCAGTGTCGAGCACTTCGCCGCTTGCATCCACGACTGCCACCTTGCAGCCGGTACGGTAACCGGGATCAAGCCCGATCGTGACTTTGCCCTTAACAGGCGGCTGCATCAGCAGCTGGCGCGTGTTGTCGGCAAACACACGGATGGCATTTTCATCGGCGTTTTCGGTCATCTCGCTGCGCAGTTCACGCTCGATACTCGGAAAAATCAGGCGCGTATAAGCATCTTCGATCGCAGCGTCCATATACGCTGCACAGGGACCGCCTTTCAGGTGCAGCTGGCGCAAAATAGCCAGGCCGCTTTCCCGGTCATAGGAAATGCCGGCTTTTAAAAAGCCCTCTTTTTCGCCGCGGTTGACTGCCAGCACACGGTGGCCGGCAATTTTCCTGACCGGCTCGCTGTAAGAAGCATACATTTCATAAACGCCGGCATCCTCCTGCGCTTTTTCGCTGACAAGGCTGCCGTTCATTTTGCAGGAATAACGGATGCGTTTACGCCCGGCCGGATCGTCGGAGATCATCTCAGCCACAATGTCCTGCGCACCGGCCAGCGCGTCTTCTACCGTGGCCACCTCGTCATTCAGATAACCGGCAGCGGCTGCGCACGGGTCTGCATCCGGCGCCTGGGCATAAAGCAGATCGGCCAGGCCCTGCAGCCCTTTTGCACGTGCGACCGACGCGCGCGTTTTGCGTTTTGGCCGGTACGGGCGGTAAAGGTCTTCCAGTTCCGTAAGCGTTGCCGCCGCCTGCACGGCTGCCTCCAGCTCCGGCGTCAGCTTGCCCTGCTCCCCGATCGCGGCCAAAATCTTTTCGCGCTGCGCGTCCAGATTGCGCAGATAATTCAAACGCTCAAAAATCTGGCGCAGCACCTGGTCGTCGAGCGAGCCGGTCATCTCTTTACGATAACGCGCAATAAATGGGATCGTGTTGCCCTGGTCGATCAGATCGATCGTGTTTTCAATTCTTTTGGGGCTGACCGAAAATTCTTCGGCCAACTTTGCAATAATATCCATAGATTTTCCCTTTCTGATACGGATAAATATATATCTTATTATACAATAAACGCCGGGCACTGTGCAAGTTTGCAAAAAAGCAGTGGATTTTCCTACCATTTCATGGTAACATAAGAATAGGCATAAAACTGTTTTCTGCACGGAGGAAGACTATGTGCAAAGAGATCTGCACTGAAAAAAAGATCAAACTGTTCGCTTTGGATCTGGACGGCACCTCGCTTGCCCCAGACGGCGCGTTTTCACCGCTGATGCACCTGGCGCTGCAAAAAGCGGCCGAAAACGGAATTGCCGTAGCCGCCGCCAGCGGCCGCGCACTGCACGCCCTGCCCGACTGTGTGCGCCGTGCACCCGAGATCCGCTATGCCATTACCTCCAACGGCGCCGCGGTATACGACCTGCAAACCGGTGAAAAACTGTGTGCCTACACCCTGTCGCCCGCCGCGGCCGAACAGGTGCTGCAAATCATGGAGACAGAAAAAAAGGCGTTTATAGAATATACGGTAGAAGGGCAGGCCTATGCGCCGGCTGAAATGGTGCGCGCGCCCGAAAAATTCGGCCGCACGGCAAAAGCCGCTGACTATGTGCGCCGCACACGAAAGCCCAGCGAGCACTTTTTTGCCGACGCACGCGCCCATATTGGTGAACTGGACTGCATTGACGCCTACTGCGCCAGTAAAGAAGCGTTTGAAGCGCTGCGGGGCTGCGTGCAGGAGATCGACGGACTGTACATCACGTCTTCTTTTCCAAACATGCTTGAAATTTCAGACGCGCGCGCCGGCAAGGCAAATGCACTGCAATATCTTTGCCGGCAGCTGCACATACATATAAAAGAGACAGCTGCTTTCGGCAATGCCGACAACGACAGCGCCATGCTGCTTGAAAGCGGCTGCGGCATCGCCGTAAGATCCGCAAGCCCCGCCTGCAAAGCGGCGGCCGACTTTCTGACCGGCGACCCGCAGGAAGACGGCGCAGCAAAAGCCATGCTGCAGCTGATGCAAAATCAAAAGGAGGACAAAATATGAAACCGATGAAAATCACAGCCGCCAATTTTGAAGTGGAAGTGCTGCAGTCGCAGCGGCCGGTACTGATCGATTTTTGGGCGCAGTGGTGCGGCCCCTGCCGCATGCTGGCGCCAACGCTTGACGAACTGGCAAACGAAGCAGACCGTTTTAAAGTGGTAAAAATCAATGTGGACGAAGAGGAAGAGCTGGCCACACGCTTCGGCATTCTGTCCATTCCGACACTGGTCGTGATGAACCACGGCGAAGAAGTCAGCCGTGCGACCGGCGTGCTGCCGAAAACAGCCATTTTGCAGCTGATGGGTGATATCTGATGGAAAATCTGCATACAGACTATGATGTGATCATTGTGGGCGGCGGCACAGCCGGACTGACGGCCGCCATTTATTGCTGCCGTGCCGGCAAGCATGTGCTGGTGCTGGAAGCAGCCATGTTCGGCGGCCAGATCGTAAACACGCCGGAGGTGGAAAACTATCCCGGCATTCAAAACATTTCCGGCTTTGATTTTACCATGCAGCTGCACAGCCAGGCAGCGGCGCTTGGCGCAGAACTGAAAAGTGAAGATGTAAAAGCGGTGCAAAACGGCACAGTCAAGACGGCCGTCACCGTTTCGGGCAGCTATACATGCAAAGCCGTTATTTTGGCCTGCGGCGCCAAAAACCGGCCGCTTGGCCTGGAAAACGAACAGGCACTGACCGGCCACGGCGTTTCTTACTGCGCAACATGTGACGGGATGTTTTTCAAAGGCAAGACAGTAGCCGTAGTCGGCGGCGGCAACACGGCGCTGGAAGACTGCGCCTACCTGGCCAACATCTGTGAAAAAGTGTACCTGATCCACCGCCGCGACACGTTCCGCGGCGAAAAAGCGCTTGCCGACCGGCTGACCAAGCTTACAAACGTGCAGTTTATACTGGACAGCACCGTCACGGCCCTGCACGGCGACACAGCGCTCAAAAGTATTGAGGTGACCAACAAAAAAACCGGCGCGAAGACCGAGCTGGCAGTCAGCGGTGTGTTTGCCGCCGTCGGCCAAGTGCCGAACACCCAGGCTTTTGCCGGCCTTGTGCAGACGGACGCGACCGGTTACATCGTGGCCGGTGAAGACTGCCAGACCGATCTGCCCGGCATTTTCACCGCCGGAGACTGCCGCACAAAAGCGGTGCGCCAACTGACGACCGCTGCTGCCGACGGCGCTGTGGCCGCCACAGCCGCCTGCGCATACTGCGACAGCTGCACACAAAGCTGAAAAATACAGACGGCACAAAAAACGCCGCACACAAATGTGTGCGGCGTTTTGCTGTTTCCTACTCTTCAACATACTCCAAAATATCTGCCGGCGGGCAGTCAAGCATGTTGCAAAGTTTGATGATCACACCGGGATCAATATCGTCATACGGATGATGCGCCTGTGCAGGCGGTGCCTGCTCGATTTGGTTTTTTTGAGAAGCAGACATACGTTTTCTTGCAAGACGGATTTTAATGATTTTGGCTGACATGCGCATTCACCCCTTTCTTATTCATTCACGCTTTTTACTAATGCGCACCTTTTGCCTTCTTTATTATAACATGAAAATTGAACAATTTCATACGGTAAAAATCAACAAAATTCACTTTACTTATTTATGCAAATGCAATAAATTTTGTCAAAAAATTGTCAATTTTTGTCAGCGGTGCGTAAAATTACCAAAGCTGCAGCGCCTTTTGCATGGCCAAGCTGATCGCTGTGATCATGGCCCAGCAGCAAAAACCGGTCAAAATCGGTTTGCCGCCGCTTTTGACAAGGCGCACCAGGTTGGTATTCAGCCCAATGGCCGCCATAGCCATAACAATAAAAAATTTAGAAAGCGTCTTCAGCGGCGTGAAAACAGCCGCATCTACACCGAGTGCCCCGGCAACAGTCGTGACCACCGAAGCAGCAATGAAAAACAGAATAAAAAACGGGAAAATCTTTTTGACCGAAACTTTCGTGCCG
>URDW01000089.1 GCA_900546735.1 uncultured Oscillospiraceae bacterium | reverse complement strand
GAGATCGCTCAGTGTCTCGTGGGCTCGGAGATGTGTATAAGAGACAGCATCATGCTGCTCATCAGGATCTGCGAAATATAGGTGATAAAGCTCATCAGGTCGCCGATCTGCATGTCGCCGGTGCCGACCTGGTTGCCGCCGAACCAGATCACGATCACGATGGCGGCGTTGAACACCAGCATCATGATGGGCATGGCCGTAATGATCATGTTGCCGGCCCTGATGCCGATCGCCATCAGGTCGTCGTTCCTCTTTTTAAACTTCTCTTTTTCATGGTCTTCCCGCACAAACGCCTTGACCACGCGGATGCCGATCAGGTTTTCCTGAATGACGGCGTTGATCGCGTCGATCCTGCGCTGCATGCGCTGAAACATCGGAAAGCCGACTTTCATGATGACGGCCACGGCAATGAGGATCAGCGGCAGCACGCCGAGGATCACGCAGGCCAGGCGCGCGTTGATGGAAAACGCATAAAAAGCCGAGATGATCAGCATGGCGGGCGCGCGCACCAGAATGCGCAGCACCATCATAATGGTGAGCTGGATGGTGTTCACGTCGTTCGTCAGGCGCGTCGTTAAGCTGGCCGTGGAAAAGTCATCAATATTTTTAAACGAATACCCGGCGATCTTTTCATACATGGCGCCGCGCAGCTTGTGGGCAAAGCCCTGGCTGGCATCGGCCGAAGCCTTGCCGGCAATGATGCCGCCGGCCATGCCGATGAGCGCCAAAATGATCATGCGGATGCCGGTCGTCAAAATAAACGCGTTGTCGCCGTTCACGATGCCCTGGTCCACGATGACGGCCATCGTTTTCGGCAGCGCCAGCTCGCAGGCGGCCTCGGCCGCCATGCCGACGATGCTGACAACGGACAAAAGCCAGTAGCCTTTCATGTACGGCATCAGTTTTTTGAACATAGCCCCTCCCCCTCAATTCCGAAACCATAAATAACGCTGCAAAACAAAACGCACACCGGGCGCACCGGCGCGCGCATTTGGCAAACAGATTTGTCACAAAAACGGCTTATTCTGCAAAAGAATATAAGGTAAATAATATTATAGAGACGGCGTCTCAGATTTCAAGTAGAATTTTGTAAACAAATTTTGTAAAGGGCACAAAAAAAGCGCAGGCGTTGCAAGGCGGCGGCGCTTATGCTAAAATAGCGGTAAGAAACGGAGGGAAGAACGTGGACCTTTGCAACATCAAAACGCTGGAAAGCCTGCTGAAGCGGCACGGCTTTTCCTTTTCGCACGCGCTGGGGCAAAACTTTATTGTAGACGCCGCCGTGTGCCCGCGCATGGCTGAGCTGGCCGGACTGGACAAGGGCACCGGCGTGCTGGAGATCGGCCCGGGCGTGGGTGTGCTGACCAAAGAGCTTTGCGCGCGCGCCGGTTTTGTCGTGGCCGCCGAGGTGGACGCACGCCTGCTGCCGGTGCTTGCCGAAACGCTGCGCGAATGCGGCAACGCGGAAGTGGTGCACGCCGACATTTTAAAAACAGACGTAAATGCGCTGCTGCGCGACAAGTTTAAAGGCTTTACAACTGTAAAGGTCTGCGCCAATCTGCCCTACTACATCACATCGCCCATTTTGATGCGCCTGCTGGAGGACTGCACCGGCATTGACGAGATCGTCG
The DNA here is from genome assembly GCA_900546735.1 of uncultured Oscillospiraceae bacterium. Classification (GTDB taxonomy): domain Bacteria; phylum Bacillota; class Clostridia; order Oscillospirales; family Acutalibacteraceae; genus Scybalenecus; species Scybalenecus merdavium. The sequence continues at coordinate 7,280 of URDW01000089.1, read as the reverse complement.
TCATGGTGCAAAAGGAAGCGGCCGAGCGCCTTTGCGCCGGCGCAGGCACCAAAAAAACCGGCGCCGTCAGCATTGCCGTGGCCTACCGGGCCGAGACCGAAGTGCTGTTTGACGTGGGGCGCGAATCGTTCATGCCGAGTCCCCGGGTGGACAGCGCCGTGATCCGCCTGAAAATGCGCCGGGAAAAAATGCCCCTGCGCGACGAAAAGCAGTTTTTCCGCACAGTGCGCGCCGCGTTTTCCCAGCGGCGAAAAACGGCTGTAAACGCCATTTCGTCGCAGCTTGGCGTGCCGAAAGCTGCCCTGAGCGAGGCATTCGCCGCCGCAGGCATCCGCCCGAACGCCCGGCCGGAGGAGATGACGATGGACGAGTTCGCCGCCGCAGCCGAAGCCGTGGCCGACCTGCAAAAGCAGGCATAATTTGTAAAGCAAGTCGCTTTACAAATTACAATGTGCAAACTTTACGGCACACAAAACGCACACAACCGGTGCGCGGGTAAAACACCGCACAAACAGGAGAGCCGCCATGGTATTTGAAACGGCACGTTTATACGCAAGAGAAATGCAGCAGCGTGATTTCGCCGATTTGGCCGCCATGCTGCAGGACCGCAGGTGATGTACGCCTACGAGCACACTTTTACCGAAAGCGACGTGCAGGCGTGGCTTGACCGGCAAAGAAAGCGCTATGCCGAACACGGGTTCGGGCTTTGGAGCGTGGTTTTAAAATCCACCGGCGAAATGATCGGCCAGGCCGGGCTGACCATGCAGCCCTATAAAAATACCATGGTACCCGAAATCGGCTACTTGCTGAAAAAAGCCTTTTGGCACTGCGGCTATGCGACGGAAGCGGCCGCCGGCTGCAAGAAATACGCTTTTTCGGTTTTACACCTAAGCAAAGTTTACGCCATCATCAAAGCCGACAACACCGCTTCCATTAAAGTGGCGCAGCGTATCGGTATGCAAAAAGAAGATGAATTTTTAACGCAGTATTATGCCGGTGAACGCCTGCACCTGCTGTACAGTGCGGAAAACGGCCGGCAATGCGCAGCGGAGCGGCGGAATTTGTAAAGTTATTTTCTTTACATTTCGACAAGGTTCGATGCTTTTCGCGTAAAGCAGATTTCCTTTGCAGCTTTCTGCCGCCCGGCACCTTTTATAAAAGTCCATGTAATAAAACCAGTAAAAAAACAGCCAAAGGGCAGCTGCCCTTTGGCTTTAATATTTGGTCACATGCCGAATTCCGGCGCGTACGTCACCGCGCCGCAAAGCGGCGGCGCGTCGTTTTGCAGGCGCAGCGCCATAAAATTTTCAGGCGGCATGCCCGGCGGCACCTGCACGCCAAGCTCCGCTGCCGGCACATAGCCAAACTGCGGGTAATACGTTTCACTGCCGAGTACCAGCGAATGGGTAAACCCGAGCGCCTTTGCACGGCTGTGCCCGGCCTGCACCAGCGCTTTGCCAACGCCCTTGCGCTGGTAGGCAGGCAAAACAGCCAGCGGCGCCAGGGCCAGCACCTCACGCTGCCCGACAAGCGCTTTTGTAAACAGAATATAACCGGCCAGCGCGCCGTCCACCTCCGCCACAAGCGAAAGCTGCGGCACGAACGCATCGCTTTTGCGCAACGCGGCCACCAGGTCCTGCTCATTGCCGTCGGCATGCTCGGCTGTGGCAAATGCCGCGCGCACCAGGTCATACACTGCGCCGTGATCGTCTGTCCGCTCGGGACGTACCTTTATATTTTCTATCTTTTTACCATTCAACCGAATCATCCTCCTCTTGCGGGTTTTGCCGCACGTTTTGGCGCATCTGTTCCAGCGCGTGCAAAGCGCCGTCCGCATCTGCCAGATCGTCCAGCGTATGGCGGCAGCCGCGGGTGGAGCTTGGATGCAAGTCAAAACTCAAAATGATCGTGGCGCGGCCGTTTTTATGCCGGCGCACAACGGGCGGCGGCACACGGCGGCCGTCCCAAACGTGTTCCTGCTTTTTCTCGCGAATCAGCAGCTTACGGTCCGTGATCACATAATAAGTGTCGCGTGCCGGAAACAGATGGCGCAAAGTGCTTTGCCAGAATAAGCGCACCACAATGGCGATGAACACCGCGCCGAACACGAGCATTCCGGCCGAACCGCCCCGGCGGATGGCCATGGCCATCCACACCGCACAAAACACAAACGCGCCAAGCGCGACCAGCGTTTGTATGACCAGCCCCGGTGTGACGACCTTGCCGCGCGCCGGCCGGCCGCACCAAAGCACCGTTTCGCCCGGCTTGATGTACTTTTTGGCAAACGCGTATGCGCCGGTCAACACAGTGTCCATAATCAACGACTCCTTTTAAACCAGTATACCAGATGCACGCGAACAATGCCACCCATTTGAGCGATTTTATAAAAAGAAGCGTAAAGCAAAACTGCTTTACGCTTCTTTCTCCAGCCGTTTCAGGCGCGGTGCAAGCGCCCTGGCGAGTGCGGCCGCCAAAACGATTTTAAGGGCATCAAACGGCAGAAACGGCACGACACACACCGAAAGCACGCCGCCCCAGGTAACGGCGCCGCCGCCCTGATTATAGAGGATATAGTACCAGACTGTGCCGAACGCATAGCAAACGGCAACGCCGAGCGCCATGGAAAGCACACTGACCCAGAACCTGTGCCCGAACCGGTCGGCAAACGCACCCACGATCAGCGCCGTGAAAATAAAGCCGACGATATAGCCGCCCGTGGGCCCGGCCAGCACCGCCGCGCCGCCGCGAAAACCGCTGAATACCGGCACACCGGCAAGCCCCAGCAAAATGTACACGCCGACCGACAGCGTGCCGGCCTTTTTGCCGCCGAGCGCGCCGGCCAGGCAGACCGCGAACGTCTGCAAAGTAAACGACACGGCAGACACGGGAATGCTGATCCACGCACAAACCGCGATCAGCGCCGCAAACACAGCCGTTTGCGTCAGGAAATACGTTTTGAAGCGCATCTGTCCACCTCCAAATTTTATGGCTCTATTGTAGCGGATCGACGCTCGATTGTCAACCGGTTAATTTAATTTTAGTTTACATTTTGATTCTGGCGCTACTCTGGCCGGAGACATCGCTCCTGCTGAAACCAATCATTTACATGCCCGCAGCGGCACGATATACATATTTGGTATTTATGGGCGAGCCGCGTACCGCAGTTCCCGTTTTCAGGCGGTACTTTTTCAAAGTTTTGCGCAATATCGTTATTTAATTATCATTCTTTTCTTTTTACACGAAAATTTTACCGAAAATATTGACAAAAATTTTAACAATGCTATAATATTTACACGCCTTACCGCACAGTCCGGCGCAAGGCAAACTATAATAAAGTAGAATCTTTCGGGATTTGAAAAAATCACAAGGCGGCGTTTGCCGCAGGAGGCAGAATTTATGGCAAGAGTTTACAATTTCAGCGCAGGTCCGTCCACGCTGCCCGAGTCTGTGCTGAAGCAGGCTGCGGCAGAAATGCTCGACTACCACGGCTGCGGCCAGTCCGTTATGGAGATGAGCCACCGCTCCAAAGAATTTGACCAGATCATTAAAGACGCCGAAGCGCTGATGCGCAAAATCTACAAAGTGCCCGACAATTACAAGGTGCTGTTTCTGCAAGGTGGCGCAAGCGCCCAGTTTTCGGCCATTCCGCTGAACTTTATGAACGGTTCCGGCAAGGCCGACTACATTATTACCGGCCAGTGGGCCAAAAAGGCCTTTGCCGAGGCGCAGAAATACGGCGACGTTGTGGCCGCCGCCTCTTCCGCCGACAAGACGTTTACTTACATTCCGAAAACAACAGCCGCGGACTTCCGCCCCGACGCCGACTATGTGTACATCTGCATGAACAACACGATCTACGGCACGGTGTACCACCAGATCCCCGACACGAACGGCATTCCGCTGATCGCCGACATCTCGTCCTGTGCGCTGTCTGAACCGCTCGACATCTCGAAATTCGCCATGGTGTACTTTGGTGCGCAGAAAAACGTGGCGCCGGCCGGCCTGGTCGTGGCCATCATCCGCGAGGATATGCTGGGCCACGCGCGCGACATTACGCCGGTCATGATGGACTACAAAGTGCAGGCCGACGCAGACTCGCTGTACAACACCCCGCCGTGCTGGACGATCTACATCTGCAAGCTGGTGCTGGAGTGGATCCAAAACGAGATCGGCGGCCTTGACAAGATGAAGGAGAGAAACGAACGTAAAGCTAAGATCCTTTACGATTTTCTCGACAGCTCCAAGCTGTTCAAGGGCACCGTTGTGCCGGAGGACCGTTCGCTGATGAACGTGCCGTTCGTCACGGGCGACAAGGAACTGGACGCCAAGTTTGTAAAAGAGGCCGCCGAAGCCGGCTTTGTCAACCTGAAAGGCCACCGCACCGTGGGCGGCATGCGCGCCTCCATTTACAACGCCATGCCGATCGAAGGCGTGGAAAAGCTGGTTGCCTTTATGCAGAAATTTGAAGAGGAGAACGCATGATGTACTATATTAAAACATTAAATAAGATCGCCGAAGCCGGTCTTTCCAAATTTGACGCGGCCAAATACACCGTGGGCGACACCGAAACGCCCGACGCCATCATGGTGCGCTCCGCCTCCATGCACGACATGGAAATGCCCGAGTCGCTTTTGGCCATTGCCCGCGCCGGCGCCGGTGTCAACAACATTCCCGTTAAAGACTGCGCGCGCAAGGGCATTTGCGTGTTCAACACGCCGGGCGCGAACGCAAACGCCGTAAAAGAGCTGGTCATCTGCGCGCTGCTGCTCAGCTCGCGCAAGATCGTAAACGCCATTGACTGGTGCAAAACCATTAAGGGCGAGGGCGACAACGTGGGCAAAACGGTGGAAAAAGGCAAAAGCGCCTTCGCTGGCCCTGAGATCAGCGGCAAAACACTGGGCGTTGTCGGCCTGGGCGCCATCGGCATTCTGGTGGCCAACGCCGCCGAAGCGCTGGGCATGCACGTCATCGGCTACGACCCGTACCTTTCCACAAACGCCGCCATTCAGCTTTCGCGCGACACGGCCGTCACGACCGATTTGGACGAACTGCTGGCGAAAAGCGACTACATCACCCTGCATGTGCCGCTGACGCCCGACACCAAAGAGATGATCAGCGCGGCCTCCATTGCCAAAATGAAGCCGTCGGTGCGCATTCTGAACTTTGCGCGCGGCGATTTGGTCAACACCGGCGAAGTGATCGCTGCGCTGGAAAACGGCCAGATCGCAGCCTATGTGACCGACTTCCCGAACGCCGAACTGATCGGCACGGAGGGCGTCATCGCCATTCCGCACCTGGGCGCATCCACCCCCGAAAGCGAGGAAAACTGCGCTTCGATGGGCGCCGAGGAGCTGATCGACTACCTGGAGAACGGCAACATCCGCAACTCGGTCAACCTGCCGGCTGTCAGCGCCCCGCGCGCCGGCGCTGTGCGCGTGACCGTGATCCACGAAAACAAGCCCAACATGATCGCCACGATCACCGACGTGATCTCCAAGGCCGGGCACAATATTGACTCGTTCCAGGACAAAAACCGCGGCGAGATCGCCTACTCCATCATCGACTGCGACGACTTTGTCAGCGACGACGTGGTGGACGGCATCAACGCCATTGACGGCGTGATCAAAGTGCGCGTCATCAAATAATAAAATCGCATAGCTGCACATATACAAAAACAGGCCGCCGGGTTTTGCCCGGCGGCCTTTCCTAATAATATGCGGATGTATTTGTAAAGTTGTTTTCTTGTCATGTTAAGCAATTCGCTTTACAAAAGCACATTCCCGTCCGCCTGCGCGGCCTGCCCGGCACGCAGGGCGGCATACGCCGAAAAATAGCGTTTGCCCAGTTCGGCGCAGCTTTTTCTGGAAAAGTGGATGTGATCCGGCCGTGTGTTGCCGGCCAGCCCGTCGCTTTCCACATAACCGCAGTGCGGCAGGCTGTGCATCAGGCTGCGCGTGGCGGCCGCGATCTCAAACGAAAACGGGTTTTCCTGCATCCATTCGGGCACCATGGCGCCGCTGACAAACGGCACCTGCCCGATATGCAGAGCCGTTCGCGCACTGCAGATCAGCGTGCGAAGCGCCGCCGCATATGCGGCGGGGTCCATGCCGTTTTGCACGTCCGTTTCCCCCTGGTGCCACAAAAACGCCGTAATTTTATTTTGCGGATGCAGCGCCAGAGCGCGGCGCGCCATGCGGAGCATGCGTGGGTAAAGGTCGTCGTCCATGCCCCAGCGCCGGTCCGTGAAGCCGGTGCCGCCCACAGCTGTATTGACGACCAAAAGGCCGCGGCCGGGCGGCAGCAGGCCGGCGTCTAAATACGCCTGGGCAAAATAGAGGGCAAAGGAAGTGCCCACACTGCCGCCGCGGTAGCGCGTGTCTTTCGCCAGCGCAACGCCGCCGCGCGGCGTCAGCTGGTAGACCGGCGCATGCGGCTTGTAGCGAAAAGCACTGTCACCACGGCCGTAGCCCTGGGCGTTGGACTGGCCGGCGACCAGAAGAATGTCGCACGGCAGACGCTTCAGTTCTTTTTTCAGACGTAAATGTTCAAACAACATAAGGTACCTTCTTTTGTGTTAAGGCCGTGCACAAGGCGCGCAGCAGAGCGCACCCGACTTACTGGCCGAATGTGTTGCTGGACGGATCTGCTGCTTTGGAGCCGACGGAATTGGTGGCGGCAAACAGACTGTCGCTCGGCGCGACCGGCGACATCAGCACGCGCCCGGTACCGCGGTACACGTTGACGAAGCCTTCGCCGCTGACGGCAGAGCCGGCCAGTGTGCGCGTGACGCGCTCGACCGTGAAATCCAGATCGGCCGACCAGCAAATCGCCATGCGGCCGTCGATCTTCAGCTCGTCGCCGTTCAACTGCACCTCGATCAGTTCCTCAGCCGGCACGTTGCTTTCCAGCGCTACGGCGCCGCTGCCGCGCAGGCAGAGGTTGAAAAGCCCTTCGTTGCCGAGCAGGGCGGAAGAAATGCTTTTGCGCGCAACAACTTTTTGTGAAACGCTGCTTTCGCAGGCCAAAAACATGCCGTCTTCCACCGCCATGCCGCCGGCGCCCCAGGCTGCCGCGTCCTGCAAAATCAGGTATTTATAAGTCGGTTCCAGCATCAACACGCCGCTGCCGACGTATTCCGGTTTTACGGCCGATTCCTTGGTGACCGCGCCCTTGACCAGCTTGCCAAGGAAATCGCCGGCGCCTTTGATGCCGCTGGTGGCTTTTACTGCGCCTGTCTCTTATACACATCTCCGAGCCCACGAGACACTGAGCGATCTCGT
>URDW01000088.1 GCA_900546735.1 uncultured Oscillospiraceae bacterium | reverse complement strand
GCTTTAAACATTAGATATATTTATGTTTTCTGTTTGCCAACTTGAATTTGTGCTAAATAAGTTATGCCTGCAATTATAAGTCCTTTTGACTGTTCATATATCTTGCAGCCATCTTCGACATCAGTTTTCCCATTTTAATCGGGCATAAATAACAGAGAAGAGTCTGAAGTTTTTGACCAAAACTATGACATATAATAAATCTCTTAGAAAAAATATGTTTCGCAATGCCATATCCGACTTTTTGAGGATCAGCCATGAATTCATTCGGTACTGGAAGAGGAGAAGCCGATTTTGTTCGGGTTAATGGTGGGTGGATAATATGAAAAGATATTCCGTCAGAAGCATATTCAATATTTAGACATTTCGCCAACGATTCTAAAGCACCTTTGGTAGAAGCGTAAGGCGATATTCCGATAAAGCCGGTCACTCCTACTCCGGAGCTTGTAAAAATAATTTTGCCCCTTTTTTGCTCCTGCATATATGGCAGAACACGTTTAGCCAAACGCAGTCCGCCATAATAATTCACATTGAAAACTCTTTCATACATATTAAGTTCTGTATCGTTCTCATTAGCAAAGGTACAAAGGCAGGCATTATGGATTGCAATATCTATGGAGGAAAAGACTGCAACGATTTCTTTTACAGCGGTATCTATCTGTATATCATCACACACATCTGCTTTACAGCACAAAAGCTGCTTTGGAAACACTTGGGCTAAGTCTTTCAAATGATCTGTTTCTATATCCAATACGGCAACCCTGTTTCCATCTTTGAGCGCCTGCTCTGTAAAGTAGTAGCCGATTCCTTGATTTGCACCTGTAATGATAATATTTGCCATTATGCCACCCCTATCTCGTTGAAAAATCTTTGAATATACTGATAAGCACTTGTGCGAAAAGCACTTTTACGCTCTTCGGTCAGTGTTCCGCTAAACAGCCACCTTTGAGCAAAGAATTGGATTGGCGCATAATACTTCACCGCCAAATAGTCGCTGTCTTTACCCTGGATAACACCCATCTGAATTAGAACAGAAAACACCTTGCTTTGAAAAGAAAGCGGTTCAGTAAACATCCAACGGTCATATACTTTCTGAACGGCGCTGTTTCTGAATTGCTCTATTAAGATCAAACGTATTACCTTGTTACAGAAGTTATCCATTAAATATCTATTAAAAAAGGTATCACACACAGTTTGATAGAAGTTTTCCGTTGCAGAAAAAGTTTGCTCTGCAAGTGCTGCATCTAATTGAGACATCATATCTCTTGCTTTTTCCTCAAACAAGCAAAGCAGTTCGTCAAAAATAGCCTGCTTATTTTTAAAGTAATAGTAGATAGAGCTTTCTTTGATTTGCACCTGTCCGCAAATGTCTCTGATTGATACCGCCGAAAAACCACTTCGAGAAAACAAGTCTAAAGAAACATCTAATATGCGTTGCTTTGTGTCGTTCATCTAATCTCCTCCCTTATCTAACAGTTGTTAGGTAAATTATACCTAACAACTGTTAGAATGTCAAGAGCGGCGGAAAGGAAATAATCAAAATATAGTTTGAAGAGAAAGCAAAAAAGCCTTGATTTTCCACCCGTGGTGTGTAAGCTGTGACTCACACAAGGCACAAGCCCAAGAAAAACGAAAGGTGGAAATGATAATGAAAACAGGGAAAATCACAGCGAAACTGAGGGACGCGGTTCCGGTTTGCCTTATGGTAAACGGCGAGGAGGTCAAGCGGTACAAGAACATCGAGCTACCGGACGAGCTGAAAGAAGTGGAAATGACTGACTTCCACTTCAACGTACACATGGACGGGAAGATCACCTTTGAAATCCACTATGAGGAAGGCGCACTGCCGGAGGTATTCCCGGAGGCCCGCACCAGAGTAAGCCGGGCGGCGAAGGCCGCAGCCAAAGCCGCCGCACAGGAAAGTACAGAGGTTATGGCCGTGGAGACTGCCGAGCCAGAAATAGAGGCCGCACTGGAAGAAAGCCCGCAGGAGATTGAAACCCCGGTAAAAAATCCCGGTGAGCCTATCACGGTGGGAAATGAGCCGGAAGGCATTGAGGCCGCCTACAATGTGACCGGTGTACGCCGCAAGCAACTTGTAGTCGCAGTAAGCGAATTTACGAACATCGAGCCGGAATACAAGGCGGCTCCCAGTTTCGCCTATGAAATCGGTGACTACATCGTAGATAAGGAAGGAACTCTGACCGGCCCGGAAAATCCGGCGCTGATCGAAAGCCTGAAAGAACAAGGCTTCATTGCCGCAGAGTAAAACGAGAAGGCCCCGCTTCGGCGGGGTCTTTCTTGGGTTATAACATGCTTCCCTTTTGTAGCTCGATATGCTATAATCAGAAAAATAAATTGGAAGTTATCGAGGTGTTTAATCATGAATGAAAGAGAAAAGATTATCCGTTTATGGTTTGATATGTGGCTACAAAAGAAAGACTTAGGGATTTCCGAGATGTTTGCAGATAATTCCGTCTATATTGAAAGTTGGGGGCCGGAGTATCACGGCTCCGCAAAAATCAAACTTTGGTTTGATGAATGGAATACCCGTGGCACCGTTCTTCAATGGGATATAAAACAGTTCTTTCACAAAGAAAATAAGACCATAGTCGAATGGTACTTCAAAAATCAAATGAAAAATGGAAAGGTTGAAGCGTTTGACGGAGTTTCCCTTATTGAGTGGACAAGCAACAACAACATTTTGTTCCTCAAAGAGTTCGGTTGTAACATCAATAACTATGATCCTTATGAACACGGAGATAAGCCTCAATTTAGAGATGAAAAAGCAGGTTGGTTTTAACGTATTAGTCTACAAATCCTAATTTGCTGTTTTGATTAGCCCTGCTCCGACGGGGCTTTTCCTGTCCTCGGAGAAAAAAGATATGTTTTAAGACCTTTAGAGCTTGCTTTTTGACCGTTGATGTGTAAGCTGTCACTCACAGAAAATAAAACATATCTTTGAGGAGGACGCAACCATGCTGCAAATATCTGAAATCGTAAGAAAAACCGAGGAAATGTTCGACCTGTTCAATCAGCATTTTTACGAAGGAGAGCTGAACCGCCCGGCTATCACTGTATCCCCGGACGGAGGGCGCGGGGCGTATGGCTGGTGCAGTATCAACGAGATATGGAACGCCAGCGGTGCGAAGTATAGGGAAATCAATCTCTGCGCCGAGTACCTTGATCGACCCATCTTCGAGCTGGCAGCTACGCTCCTGCATGAGATGGCGCACCTCTATAATCTGGTTCATGGCATCCAAGACGTAAGCAACAACGGCTATTATCATAACCTGAAATTCAAAGCTACCGCCGAGGCTCATGGCCTGCACATTGAGAAGCACGACAAATACGGATGGACAATAACAACGCTGGCCCCGGAGGCGGAGGCATGGATCAGAGAAACCTTGGGTGAGGACAAGATCAACGCCAGCCGCTTGCCGGTGGAAGGCACCACTAAGGGCGGAAGTAAGAAATCCATTAACCGCAGCATCAAATATGTTTGTCCCTGCTGTGGCACCATCATCCGGGCAACGCGGAAGGTCAATGTAATCTGCGGGGATTGCGGAGAGCCATTCGAGCGGGAATGAGACAAAAGCAGGAGCCGTAAGGTTCCCGCTAAATTGTTCTCATTGAAAGAGGTGGCGCTGTCCGGGAGCGGACACTTTTTAGCGTTTCCTTGTTTCTGGCATAACCGCGCCGGACAAGGGTGTGCAAAAATGAGCCGCTATGGGACTAAATGCTCGCCGCAATGGAAAACAAGCTGATGGCAGCCTAATCCGCCAAGTCCCCGGAAAACAGAAAAAGCCCGGAAAGCCCATAATATCAGGCTTTCCGGACATAGATACAAAAACAGCCCTCCGATTTGGAAGGCTGTTTTTGTATTAAAGATTGTTCCTTAATATGGTGCGGGCGACAGGACTTGAACCTGCACGGTCACCCACAAGATCCTAAATCTTGCGCGTCTGCCAATTCCGCCACGCCCGCAGATAAACACATGATAGCATACGCCTTTGTAAAAGTCAATCTGTTAGGCAGTCATATTGTCCGAAATACCAAACATTTTGAATGCGGCTCGGCCGGTTTTTGCACCGAAAATTAAAACTGCAATTTCCATAAAAAAATGAAAATCGCACGGTGATTTTTAGGTGCTTCGCATATCACTTTTTTGCTTTTGGCGGCCGACTGTGGATTTTCGCCAAAAATATAAATATAGGTGCCACAAATTTCTATATGAATTTGAAAAAAAGTTCTTGTCAATATCTATATCTAGTGCTATACTGACAATGCAAAAGCGAAAACACGCAATATCAGTGATTTCCAGTTCTGGGAATGTTTGTATAACTGATCGCTTTCATTTGACAATTTAAGAAACGGAGGTTCGTTTATGCAGAAAGATGCATGGAGAGGCTTTAAAGGCCATCTCTGGAAAGAAGAAATCAATACACGTCAGTTCATTCAGGACAACTACACCGAGTATACCGGTGACGCATCCTTCCTGGAGGGGCCGACAGATGCGACAAACAAGCTTTGGGGTGCCCTTTCTGATTTGCAGAAGCAGGAACGTGCAAAAGGCGGCGTGCTGGATATGGATACCGATGTGGTTTCTACCCTGACGTCCCATAAAGCCGGCTATATCAAAGAGGAGTATAAAGATCTGGAAAAGGTCGTCGGCCTGCAGACCGACAAGCCGCTGAAGCGCGCATTCATGCCGTTTGGCGGCATCAAAATGGCGGAAGAAGCCTGCCGTACCTACGGCTATGAGCCGAGCGCCGAGCTGCACAAGATCTTTACCGAGTATCACAAGACCCACAACCAGGGTGTTTTTGACGTGTACACGCCCGAGATCCGCAAGGCACGTCACAACAAGATCATCACCGGCCTGCCGGACACATACGGCCGCGGCCGTATCGTTGGCGACTACCGCCGTGTGGCGCTTTACGGTATCGATTACCTGATGGAAGAAAAGGCCAAGGATTTTGCCAACTGCGGTTCCGGTTCCATGCGCGAGGATGTGATCCGCCTGCGCGAGGAGATCACCGAGCAGTACAGAGCGCTGGGCCAGATGAAGAAAATGGCCGAGATCTATGGTTTTGATATTTCAAAGCCTGCCACCAACGCGCAGGAGGCTTTCCAGTGGCTGTATTTCGGCTACCTGGCTGCCATCAAAACGCAAAACGGCGCAGCCATGAGCGTAGGCCGTGTTTCGGCATTTCTGGACATTTATATTGAAAGAGACCTGAAAGAGGGCACGCTGACTGAAAAAGAGGCGCAGGAGCTTGTTGACCATATGGTCATGAAGTTCAGAATGGTCAAATTCGCGCGTATCCCGTCTTACAACCAGCTGTTCTCCGGCGACCCGGTCTGGGCTACGCTGTCTGTGGCCGGCCTTGGTATCGACGGCCGTTCCATCGTAACGAAGAATGACTTCCGCTTCCTGCACACGCTGGAAAATATGGGTCCGTCGCCTGAACCGAACCTTACGGTGCTTTATTCCGAGCGTCTGCCCGAAAACTTCAGAAAGTATGCGGCCAAGATCTCGGTGGATACCAGCTCCATCCAGTATGAGAACGACGATGTTATGCGTCCTGTCTGGGGCGACGACTACGCCATCTGCTGCTGCGTATCGGCCACACAGACCGGTAAAGAGATGCAGTTCTTCGGCGCCCGCGCCAACCTGGCAAAGTGCCTGAACTATGCTATCAACGGCGGCGTGGACGAAAAGAGCAAGGAGCAGGTCGGCCCGAAATACAGACCGATCACTTCTGAATACCTGGATTACGACGAGGTCATGGAAAGATATGACGACATGATGGATTGGCTTGCCGACCTCTATGTTAACACCCTGAACCTGATCCAGTACATGCACGACAAGTATTATTACGAAGCGGCCGAAATGGCGCTGATCGACACCGACGTGCGCCGCACGTTTGCAACCGGTATTGCCGGCTTCTCACATGTGGTCGACTCGCTGTCCGCTATTAAATATGCCAAGGTCAAGACGATCCGCGACGAAAACGGCGTTGTTGTGGACTATGAAGTGGAAGGCGACTTCCCGAAATACGGCAACGACGACGACCGTGCCGACGATATCGCCGTGTGGCTGCTCAAGACCTTTATGCAGAAGATCAAAAAGCACCACACCTACCGCAATTCCGAACCGACCACTTCTATCCTTACGATCACTTCAAACGTGGTTTACGGCAAAGCGACCGGCAGCCTGCCGGACGGCAGAAAGGCCGGCGCCCCGCTTTCGCCCGGTGCAAACCCGAGCTACGGCGCAGAGCAGAACGGTCTGCTGGCTTCTTTGAACTCTGTGGCAAAACTGCCTTACGAGTATGCGCTCGACGGCATTTCCAACACGCAGACGATCAATCCGGATGCGCTTGGCCACAGCGAGGATGAGCGTGTGAACAACCTGGTGAACGTAATGGACGGCTACTTTGCCCAGGGCGCACACCACCTGAACGTGAACGTGTTCGGCAAAGAAAAGCTGATCGACGCCATGGAACACCCGGAGAAAGAGGAGTATGCAAACTTCACGATCCGTGTTTCCGGCTATGCGGTAAAATTCATCGACCTTACAAGAGAGCAGCAGCTTGACGTTATTGCAAGAACCTGCCACGCCTCCATGTAAAAACCACAGCAAAACGGCGGGGTAACCCGCCGTTTTTTTATCTTACCAAACGGAGTAAATTTATGGAAAACGAAATCACAGGCCGCGTGCATTCGATTGAAAGCTTTGGTTCGGTGGACGGGCCGGGTGTGCGCTTTATTGCATTTTTGCAGGGGTGCAACATGCGCTGCGCCTACTGCCACAACCCCGACACTTGGCAGTGTGCAGGCGGCGAGGTCTACACACCGCAGCAGCTGCTGAACAAGGCGCTGCGCTTTAAAAGCTACTGGAAAAACGGCGGCGGTGTAACCGTCAGCGGCGGTGAACCGCTTTTGCAGCTGGATTTTCTGCTCGAATTTTTCCGGCTGGCCAAGGAAAACGGCGTGCATACCTGCTTAGACACGGCCGGCAATCCGTTTACGCGCGAAGAACCGTTTTTTTCAAAATTTGAACGGCTGATGCAGGTCGCCGACCTTTTGCTTTTGGACTTGAAGCAGATCGACGACGAAAAGCACCGCCGCCTGACCGGCTGCACCAACCAGAACATTTTGGATATGGCGCGGTATTTAAGCGATATTCGCAAGCCGGTCTGGATCCGCCATGTGCTGGTGCCTACAGTTACGGACGATGTAGACGATTTAAAGAAGCTGGCTGCTTTTATCGATACGCTCCAAAATGTGGAACGTGTGGAGGTGCTGCCTTACCACACGCTGGGCCGTTTCAAATGGGACAATCTGCACATCCCGTACCGGCTGGACGGTGTTTCGCCGCCGTCGCCGGAATCGGTCAAAACAGCCAACGACATTTTGAAAACGGCAAAGTATCTTTGATTTTTGTTGACAAGCCCCTTTTCCTGTGTTATTTTAAATACAAGGTGAACAAAATGAAACGCACAAATCGGCAAACAACTGCATACGCTTACGCCTATATGCTCATGTATCATTATGCATGGGCTTTTCGCCGTTGCGTGCATCGCCGAATGTGCGGGGTTTGATCGATCGTTTCAAAACCGCCGGTGTCCGCAGGGGCGCTGGCGGTTTTTCTTTTTGGGGGTGTTCAAATGGTTCGTGAATTGCAAAAAAGTGACCTGGCAGAAGCGGCGGCAATGCTTGCTGCGCTGCACGCTGTGCACCGGGAAAATGTGCCCGGCATCTTTGGTGATTACCCGGCAGGCTATTTTGAAAAAGAGGCGGCGCGTATTTTAAAAGACCGCCGGCAGGGAGTGGCCACTGCGCTGCTGCAGGCTATGCTGACTGCCATTCGGCAAAAAGGCGTCAGCCATGTGCAGCTGAAGGTCTGGGCCTTTAATGAACCGGCGGCAGCATTTTACAAAAAAGTAGGTTTTCAGTCTTTGTTTGAAACTATGGATTATGTATTACGGTAAGGAGAAACATCTATGCAGCATCTTGGAACGCAGGAGCTTGAAACCGAACGCCTTTTGCTTTGTGAGTTTGACAAGGCGGACTTTCACGAGGTTTTTGCCAATTGGGCAGGCGACCGGGAAACGACAAAGTTTTTGACCTGGCAGGCGCATGCTGACGAGACAGATACCAAACGTTTTTTGGCCGAAGTTACCAAAAACTACTGGCGTGATGATTATTACCACTGGAAGATCATGTTTGGCGGCGAGATCGTTGGCTCGATTGAAGTGACGGGTGCCGATGAGCGCAGCGGCCACTGTGAACTTGGCTGGGTGATCGGCAAAGCCTGGCGCGGCCGCGGCTTTATGCCGGAGGCGGCTTCGGCCGTCTGTGCTTTTTTGTTGGAGCAGGTCGGCTATAACCGTGTGGAAGCGTACGCCTCTGTGGAAAATGCATCGTCGACGCGTGTCATGGAGAAAATCGGCATGCAAAAAGAGGGCGTTTTGCGCAGCTATTTTCGTCTGAACAGCGGCAAAATGACGGATATTGCCATTTACTCCATGCTGCGTGCAGATTTTTTAAACGAATTTTAAAAATAGGATTGACAAATGCGGGATTTTATGATAACCTATATCTCGCTTTGGGGCATTAGCGCAGTTGGGAGCGCGCCACACTGGCAGTGTGGAGGTCAGGGGTTCGAATCCCCCCATCTCCACCAAAGTCAAAAGCGTCGAACTCCGTTTCGTAAGGAACGGATTCGCGCTTATATGCAGATTTGAGGACGGTTGATCAGCCGTCCTCTTTTTGCTACTGAGAGCCGAGTTATGCGCTGCAACTGTCGAAAATACAGTGTCAGCGTATCCCGAATTTTGCGGTGCGGTACTCCACTCCGACCGTGGGAGCCAGTACACAAGCGCTTCATACAGAGCCATGCTGAACGAGTGTGGAGTAAGGCAAAGCATGAACAGTGACGGAGGCAGATGTCATGACAACGCCCGCTGCGAAAGTATTCGTGGGCTGGTTACA